>NZ_JBSRRO010000031.1:0-29195 GCF_055140965.1 Malaciobacter sp. | reverse complement strand
AGAATATCTCTTGCAATGTTCTTTTAAAATTCAGTGTTAATAAACTATTGCCTTTTTTTTATTTGCCTTTTTTTAAGCTATTCTTTATAGGATTGCTTATCAAATCTTTTTCTATAATCACACTTTTGACATAATTCTTCAATTAAAATATTTTTTTTAAACCCTTTTTGTATATCTAAAACTCTTTTACTTTTCAATATATCATCAAGTTTTGAACTGTTTATATTTCCTAAATTTATCACTGCATTTTGATCTAAACAACAAGGCACAACTTCACCACTACTTAATATTCCAAAGTGAGAATCCAAACCATAGCAAAATCCTTTTGTTGAAATTACTTTTTCATCCAAACTTGGCCATTTAAAATAATCATCAAAATTGAAAAATATTTTTCTTGCAATTCTTATATTTTTAGGTCTATTTTTATAAACATCATCAATATTTATATTAGATTCAAACTCACTATTTATTTTGTCAAAAACTTTTTTATTAAACTCTTTTGCACTTTTTGTATTATCTAAATTCCAAATTCTCAAATTTATAAAGTATTCATGATTAATTGATTGTGCATATTTTATAAAATCAATAATAGCTTGTAAATATTCATTTAAACTTTTTTTATGAGAGTTCGCATTATAAGAGTTTATTGAAAAGTTTATTTGTTTTAAAATAGTATTACTCAAAGCTTCATAATGTTTTTTATTTATATTATTTGCAGTTGTTGTAATATTTACTTTTAAGTCATGCTTTTTGCTTATATTTAAATAATCATTTAAATTTGACAAAACTAAAGGATCACCTACAATGTGATATGCTAACTCTTTTGTATATGATTTCAACTCACAATTTAACTCATCAAACTTTTCTAAACTCATAGTTGCATTTGGTTTTATTTTTGGAGGACAAAAAGAGCACTTTAAATTACAAATATTTGTTATTTCAATATGTACTTTTCTAAATTTTTTAATAATTAGCCTTTTATTTTTTTTGTATTATAACAAATTTTTACAATAAAAAACCTCCATAGAAAACTATGGAGGTAAATAAGGTATATATATAGTGTCTAACTATAAGTTTGCTTACTTTAAGCACCTTAAGCTTTTATAATAATCTATCTTAGTTAAAAGATTATAATTTTTTACCATACAAATGGTGGGGTTGTTTGTAATATTTTACAAAATCAACTAAAGTTTCAAATATCTTTTAAACCTTTAGCATTATCACAAAAAGCTTCTGTTGTATTATCTGTCAATAGTACCTCCTTGCAATTTAATTACTCTAATTGTAACCCGTAAAATATTAAAGTTTGAAAAACTTTTTAACTAATTTAAAAACTTAATGTTTAAACTTTTTTAGTTTTTTTTTGCTATAACTTCATTTAATAAAAAAAGGATTTTAATGATAGAGTTTATAAACAAAATACCAAAAGCTGAACTTCATTTACATATTGAGGGAACTTTAGAGCCAAAATTAATGTTTGAACTAGCAAAAAGAAATAATATAAAGCTTGAATATAAATCAATTGAAGAGATTAAAGAAGCTTATAACTTTACCAATTTACAGTCATTTCTTGATATATATTATAGTGGTGCAAAGGTTTTAATTACAGAACAAGACTTTTATGATCTAACTTTTGAATATTTATTACGATGCAAAGAAAATAGTATAATTCACACTGAAATCTTTTTTGACCCACAAACACATACAAGTAGAAATATTGAATTTAAAACAGTAATCAATGGAATTACTAATGCTTTAGAAGATGGAAAAAATGAGTTAGGTATAAGTTCAAAATTAATAATGTGCTTTTTAAGACACTTAAGTCAAGAAGATGCTTTTAAAACTTTAGCACAAGCTAGCAAATTTAAAGAAAAAATTATTGGAATTGGACTTGATTCTTCTGAAATTGGAAATCCACCTAGCAAATTTAAAGAAGTATATGAAGAGGCAAAAAAATCAGGTTTTATGCTTGTTGCTCATGCAGGGGAAGAGGGTTCATATAAATTTATAATTGATGCACTTGATATTTTAAAAGTAAATAGAATAGATCATGGAGTACAAGCTTTTTATAACAATGAATTAATGCAAAGATTAAAAGAAGAACAAATGGCACTTACAGTTTGTCCTTTATCAAACACAAAACTAAAAGTATTTGAAAATATGAAACAGCATACAATTAAGCAAATGCTTGATTTTGGACTAAATGTCACAGTAAACTCAGATGATCCTGCATATTTTGGTGGATATTTAAATGATAATTTTCACGCAATATATAAAAACTTAGACTTATCAAAAGAGGATATTATCACATTAGTTAAAAACTCTTTTAACTCCTCTTTTATATCAAAAGAGTTAAAAAAAGAGTATTTAAAAAAAGTTGATAATTTTATAGCAAAGCATACAAGTTAAGATATACTCTTAACTTGCAGTTAAAGTTTTATACTCATCTAAAGCAAAATCATCAGTCATTCCAGAAACATAATCAATTATTAATCTTGCTCTATAATACCACTCTAAAAGATTATATCTTTGTTTATCTTCATTACTTAACTCTTCTATTGCTTTTGAATAAGCAACAATATGTTTTGAAGACAATCTTCCAATAAGTCGTGATGATACAAAACAATCAATTTTTTGTTTTAATACAAGCTTTTTAAAATCATTACTGCTTAACTCTAAAAGAGGTTTATAACAATTTAATAAACCATGTAAAATTGTATGTCCTTTTAGCTCTAAAGCCTGTTTTTCTCTATTATTATAAATATACTTTATAGATATATTCTGTAATACTTCAATTGCTAAAGAGTATTTATTTGCCTTATCAAAATCTAATAGTGCTTTATTAAATGAACCATCAAAAATTTCTTGATGATTTTGTAAATATACATCTGCAACATATTTTACTAAATAATTAATCAAATTTGCTCTTGTAAGTGTTAAAAAGAGATTAAACTGATAAGGTTCTTCTTCTTGTTCTTTTGCTTTTTTATAGTACTTATTAATTAAATCAAGTAAAAAAGTTTCATCTTTTTTATATTTCTCATTCACTTTTTTACACTCTTCATTTATATATCTATATAAATCATCAAGTGTAAACACACCTTTATCAACTGCATCTTCGATATCTGCTGTTAAATAAGAGATATCATCAGCTGCTTCCATAATATATGTCAAAGGAAATCTGCAACCTTGTTTTATCTCTAAAGCATCACAAACTTTTTTAACAAACTCTTTTTCAGAATAATAAAATCCTGGCTTTTTTTTCAAATAATTTAATTTATCATTGCTTTCAGGCTTTTTTTCAAATGCTCCTCTTGTATATTTTAAAACAGAAGCTGTTTGAGAGTATGAAAGATTTAATCTTTGAAGGTATTTGATTATTCTAATTGCCTGTGCATTACCATCAAAGTTTGTAATATCTGCTACTAGCATTTGTTTTAAATTTAAATTTTTTTCACTAATATTTTCATAAAGTTTATCTAAGCACTTTACTCCAATATTTTTCATCCAATCATTTATTGATAATTCTGCAAAATGTCCAAAAGGAGGATTTCCTATATCATGTACCAAACTTGACATCTCAGCAGTTGAAATAAAAGCATTTTCCAAATCTTCAAGATGATAAGTTTTTATTTTATTCTCTTTTTTGATTTTATCTAAAATTGTTCTTGCTATGTATCGTGAGTTTTGTTGAACTTCAATTGAATGAGTTAACCTACTTCTAACAGCTGCATTTAACTCTAAAGGAAAAACTTGTGTTCTTTTTTGAAGTCTTCTAAAAGCTGGTGTTGAAATAATTCTTCCCCTATCACTTTCTACTGAAATTTCAATATCATCTATTGGGTAAATTTCTCTGCTTGTATTTAACTTCTTTGTATAATCTATCATAATTAAAACTCTTTTTCTTTTTTTAAAACAAATTATAACTTATTTGCAGTTATAATTGCATTTTGGTTAAAGGAAAGATTATGGAAATGCTCTTAAATGAATATGATATGGTTGTTGGTGCAAAATTTGAAGATGGCACAATACAAGATTATGTAGATAATAAAAATACATTTGGACTTATTAGAATTGAAAATCACACTGCAAACTGGTTTTTATATAATGATTTAGATAGTGATGATGAAAGTAAAAAATTATATAATGAAGTTATTAAAAAAGAGCACTTTATTCATGATGAATATGGTGAAAAAATAGTAATATTTAATAAAACTGGTAAAAAAACTTATGAAGATTTTTTAAAAAGAATAAATGCTTATATCGATGATGGCTTAGGACAAATTATATAAAAGCTTAGAAAATCTAAGCTTTTATTTTTCGTATATTACTAACTGTTTCTCCACCAATTGCATAATTATCAGTACTTACTTCTTCAATTATTACAACTGCATTATTTATTTTTCTATTAAAAACCTCTTGAAAACTTTGTGTTAACTTCTTTGATAAAATCTCTTTTTGCTCTTTTGTAGCTCCACCATCTTCATGGGTCATTTTTACACTAATTATTGGCATATTTTTTCTCCTTATTTTTATTTAAGTATAAAACGATTACACCCAAAAGCATTATAAATGCAGTAAGATATAAAGTAGTATCATAATTATTATATTTTTTAATTAAAGCAATAGAATATAAAGGTGCAGTAATTTGTCCTATTCCATATGAACTAGTTAAAGCTCCCATTAAAAAAACTGGATTTGAACTTGCAATTTTTCCACCTAAATTTAAAAATAAACCTACAAGTGCGATAAATGTAGCTCCATATAAAAATGCACTTATTAAATTAAAAAATAGACTTGATGTAATTGTAGGTATTAAAATACTTACTATTAAAAGAATCATACAAACAAGTATTATATTTACACTTCCATAAAAAGATGCAAGCCTCATCCAAATGATACAAGATGGAATTCCAGCAACTCCTACTAAAAGCCATGAGTTTGAGCCAATACCCTTTAATCCTTCAATACTATTAATTATATCAGGTAAAAAAGTTCCTTGAACAACAAAACCAATTCCAACAGTAAAATAAGTAAAAATCAATACTACAACAAAAGAGTCAATTTTAAAGGGGTTTGATTTTATTTTTAGGAAATTTTTATTTTCTTGTTCATCTAAAATATAAAATGAATATACACCCAAAACAATAGATAAAATACTTAATGCTATCCATGCATTTTCCCATGAAGAGTAGTTTAAAACAGTTCTACTTAAAATATCAGATACAACTATTGAAAAGCCTATTCCTGAAAAATGTATTCCCATAGCTTTTGTCTTATCTTCAAAATTCAAACGACTCATAACCAAAGATGAACCAACTACCATAAGCATTGCAGAACCAAAACCTGCTATAAATCTTGACATAATCCAAACAAAATCATTTGTTTGTAAACCTAAAGCAATAGTAGAAAAAAAAGATATAAATAACCCTATTCTAAAAAATTTAACTTTTAAAGAAATTTTTTTTATAAAAATTGCAAAGATTGCTCCAAGTAAATAGCCAAAATAATTAATAGAAGCAAGTAAGCCAGCAAAACTAATATCAACTCTATTTTCTAACATTGATGGCAAAAGCGAAGTAAAAGCAAACCTTGCTACGCCCATACCAATAATAAGTGCAAATATACCCGCAACAATAATATTTGCATTGCTCTTTTTATTTAAAATAGTTTTCATTGCCTAGCCTAAATTTTTGTGTTATAATATCACTTATAATGATTCAAAGTCAAATAATCAATAACTATAAGTGATATAAGGATTAGTGATGGATTCTAATTTATTAAAAATATTTTTAAGTGTAGCTAACAATCGTAGCTTTTCCAAAGCATCAATTGAATTAAATTGTGCCCAGTCTAATGTAACAGCAAGAATAAAACAGCTTGAAAAGAGTATTGGACATACACTTTTTCATAGGTTTTCAAAGGGTATTGTATTAACAGATGTGGGAGAAAAACTATATCCTTATGCAAAAGAAATTGTACAAAAAGTTTATGAAACCCAACAGTTTATAATGCACTTAAAACATGAAGAGACACTAAAAATTGCTTCAACAGAATCAAATGCAGCAACAAGAATAGTAACTTTACTTTCAAAAATAGATAAAAAATATCCAAATATGAAACTAGAACTTTCAACAGGACCAAGTCAAGAATTAATTGATATGTTACTTGATTATAAAGTTGATATTGCATTTGTTAGTGGAAAACCTACAAATAAAGAGTTTATGATAATAAAAGAGTTTAAAGAAGAGTTAGTATTACTAAAACCTTTACACAAAAATGCTGCAAATAATATATTAACTTTTAAAAAAGGTTGTACTTATAAAAAGCATTTAGATGAGTATATGAAAAAACAGAATAAACCTTACAAAAATATAGAGTTTGGAAGTTTAGAAACAATAATTGGATGTGTAAAAATGGGAATGGGTATAACAGTACTTCCTATTTTTGTAGTAGAGCACTTAAACTTTAAAAATGAAGTAAAAATAGAGACTCTTCCAAATGAATTTAAAAATATTCATACTTACATGATTTGTAGAAAAGATAATCAACCTTTAATAACTTCTTATTTAAAAAAGTTAAAATTATAAAGAAGTTATGCTATAATTTCTTCAAAAAATGACTATTCAAAGGAATTATTATCGAAAAATTTGGCTCAATTCAATTATCAAAAGAGTTAATTAAAGCACTAAAAGAAGAAGGTTATGAAAACCCAACAGCTATTCAAAAACAAGCAATACCTATTTTATTAAATAAAAAAGATTTGATTGCAGCTGCTAAAAGTGGTACAGGAAAAACTGCTGCTTTTTTACTACCTATGTTAGAACAATTAAAAGAAGAGATTGATTATAGTAAAAAAAGAGTTCCAAGAGTTCTTATTATTGTACCAACAAGGGAACTTGTAAATCAAATTGCTAGAAATATATCAAACTACTCAAGACATTTAAATATAAAACATGCAGTTTCATATGGTGGCGTTAGTAATAAACTTCAAGCAGAAAAAATCAAAAAAGGTGTTGATATTATAGTTGCAACACCAGGAAGATTACTAGATCATGTAGAAAATAAGATATTAAGTATTTCAAGCATAAATAGAGTTATATTAGATGAAGCAGATACAATCTTAGAAATGGGATTTATTGATGAAGTAAAAAGAATACTTGCACAAGTTAGTCAATATAGACAAATTTCAATGTTTTCTGCAACTATTTCACAAAATGTAAAAAAACTTGCAAAAGAGTTTTTAAATAAGCCAACAGTTGTTGAATTAACAAATGTAAGACAAAGAGTAGACGCAATAGAACATACTGCATACAAAATAGATAGTTTTAAGAAAATAGAGATGCTTTCATTTTTAATTGGTTCAAAAAACTATCATAAAGTTTTAGTTTTTGTAAATACAAAAAAAATAGCAGATGAGATAACACAACAGTTTAATTTAGATGGCTTATCAACACTTTGTATTCATGGAGATATCAAGCAACCTGCAAGAGCAAGAGCTTTAAGAGATTTCAAAAGTGATAAAATTAGAGTTTTAGTAGCAACTGATATTGCAGGAAGAGGTATTGATATAGAAGATTTACCTTATGTAGTAAATTTTGAGTTACCTTTAAGTACTGATGATTTTACACACAGAGTAGGAAGAACAGCAAGAGCTGGTAAAACAGGTCAAGCTATTACTTTAGTTTGTGCAAATGAGTATAAACAACTTGAAAAAATAGAAAAAGATTTAATGATTACAATCAAAAGATTAGTTCTAGATGAATATGAATTAACAGAGAAACAACCAAGACTTTTCAAAAAGAAAAAAAAGAAATTAACAGAAAAGAAAAATATTACAAAACCAGTAAAAAAAGTAGCTTCTAAAAAAACTACAAAAAGAGATTCAAATAGAAACTTTAGAGGAAAATAGTTAATGAATACTTTAAATATAGCGATTACAACTCCAGCATTATTATTTCCAGCTATATCTTTACTTTTATTAGCTTATACTAATAGGTTTTTAACAACAGGACAACTAATTAGAGGCTTAAGTGCAAATGCACGAGATGGCAAAGTTCCCAAAGCCTCTAAACAAATTAGAAGTTTAAAAAAAAGAGTCTCATTAATAAAACAGATGCAAATTTATGGAGTAGTTTCTTTAATACTTTGCACAATTTCTATGTTTTTTCTTTTTTTAGAATTAAACTTTTTAGGTGAAGTACTTTTTGGACTTAGTTTAATCTCTATGACTTTATCTTTATTTATTGCACTTGTTGAGATTTCAATATCTGTAAATGCAATAAATTATGAATTAGAAGGAATAAAGAAATTCTCCCGTTCTCATAAAAAAGATGAAAAAAACCAAAATGATGAAAATCATGAAGAAGATGAAGATAAAATAAATATCAATAAAGAAAATAAGAGTTGTTAAAAATTAATTTTATTATATTCATGCATGCACTTTAATATTTCAAATGTTTTTGTAACATCATATGTTGCAGTATGATGTTTATTTTCATCAAACTCTATTCCATAAAAATGGCAAGTTTCGTTTAATCTTGGATTTTTGATATTGCCATTTTTATTTCTTGCATTTACAATATATTTATTCTCTTTCATTGTACAAATCTGATTTTGAAAATATACTTTTTTGTTTAAATGCCTTAACTCAAAAGAGATATTATGCGCAATTAGCGTATCACTATTTTCACAAAACTCATAAAAGTCTTCATCTTCTGTAAAATATGAAGAATAATCTTTATCTTTTCTATACTCCATAATCATCTCAGGAGTTAATCTATGAACTGCAAATGAGTAAGGATTTAAACTATATCTTGATAAATAATATCTATGAAACTTATCTAAAATATTAAAAGAAGTATCAATTTTTACAGCTGCAACTTCTATTACATCCCCTACACTTTTACTATTTGTTTCAAAATCAAGGATTATCATTTTTACTCTTTTTTAATAAAATTTGTTTTAATTCTTGCACTTGTTCTTTTAAAAGTTCTATCTCTTGTAACTCTTTAGACTTCTCTTCTTTTTGCTCACCTTTTATAGTAAAAATAGCATCTACAATAAGTCCAATAAATAAATTTACCATAACAAAAGTTACAATTAATATATAAATTACAAAAAATATCCAAGCATAAGGATATAGTTCCATTATTGGTCTTACTATTCCCATTGACCAACTCTCCAAGGTCATTACTTGAAAAAGTGTGTACATACTCTCACCTAAAGTTCCAAACCATTGAGGAAAACTATCTCCATAAAGATTTGTTGCCATAATAGCAAATACATAAAAAAACAACATTAAAACCATTGAAACAGAAGCAATTCCAGGAATTACACCAAGTAGTGCTGCTACTATTGTTCTCATTTGAGGAATTACAGTTAATAATCTAAAAAGCCTTAATACTCTAAGTACTCTTAAGATTGATAAACCTTCATTTGCAGGAACTAAAGATATTGCAACTACAAAAAAATCAAATAAACTCCAAGGATCTTTAAAAAAACTCAATCTATGCACATATATACGAAGAATTATCTCTATTGTAAAAATAGCAATAATAGTATTATCCAAAAAAGTAAGAATACTTGAATACTCTTGAACAACTTGCTTTGAAGTGGCTAAACCTAAAATAATTCCATTGATTACAATCAATGTAGCAATAAAGTTTTGGAACTTTTTTGATGAAATAAATAACTTAATCAAACTTACCTCTTAATATAAAATTTTTAAGCAATTTTATATTATTTATGTTAATAATTTCATTAGTTTTAATCACTTATAAATTTATTTTCTAAATAAATAGTTTTTTATTTTTTTATTTGATTGTATAATCTTTTCATAAGCTATATTTCCTTTTTTTACTTCTTCATAAATAGTATTTATAATATCAACTGTTTCATATTTTGCTAATTGATTGCCAAATAAAAGTATATTTACACCTGAGTTTATAGCAAGTCTTACAACTTCATTTAAACTATAGTGTTTTGATATTGCTTTCATTTGTAAATCATCACTTATAATAACTCCTTGAAATCCCAATTTCTCTCTTAATAATTTTGTATTAATCTTATAAGATAAAGTAGCAGGATAATTCTCATCAAGATTTTTATTAAAAACATGTGCTGTCATTATCATATCTACACTATTTTGTTTAATTAGTTTTTTGTATGGCTCTAACTCGATTTTATTCCAACTACTACTAATATCAACAAAACCATTGTGAGAATCTTCTAAAGAAGATCCATGTCCTGGAAAATGCTTAAGAACACTAATTACTTGTTTTTTTTCTTGTTCATCAATTAATATTTTTGCATATTTTACTACTTCATTTACATTAGTTGAGTATGCTCTATTTAATTTTGTTATAACTTTATTATTTGGATTAATTGCCAAATCAACTACTGGTGCAAAATTTACATTTATTCCTAATTCATTTAGTTGTGAAGCTAAACTTTTATACTCTTGTTTTACTTTATTTAATGGTAGTTTTGAGATATCTTTTGCGCTTAAAGTTTCTATAAAGCCATACTCTTTTTTTAATCTTTGAACTTTTCCTCCCTCTTGATCAATTGTAATAAAAAGATTATAATCTACTAAATCTTGTAAGCTTTTAGTTAATTTTTTCACTTGTTTAAAAGAGATAATATTTTTAGATTTACTCTTATCTTGCAAGTTTTTATCAAATAGTATCACTCCAGCAAGTTCATACTTTTTTATATCTTTAGCTATTTGAGAAGAATTATCTATTTTTGCCTTATCAAAACCAACAACTAACATCTTTGCAATTTGTTTTTTAACTAAGTTTTCATCCAAAGAGTTTGAAAAAACATTTAAATTAAAGAAAAAAAAGAAAAATAGAAAAATATTTCTCATTTTATCTTCTTATCATCAAAATAGAGTTTATATAATCAACTTCAAAACTATCTTCTTTTTCATTGATACTTAAAGATTGAATATTTAATTTATACTCTATATTTTTATTTTTTCTTATAAAAATAGCTTCTTTGTAGTTTGAATTATCTATTTTTTTTATACTATTTTTAGCCCAGTTATTTACTATTTCTTTTAAATCAAAGTTTATAGTGCTATTATCAATCTTAAGATTTAAAATAGAATCTTTTAAGACTATTTTCAATTTTGCATCATCTAGTTTATACTCTTTTTCATTATTATTACTAGCTAAATTTAAGACATAATCATATCCCTTTGAATCATATGCTAGATTATATAAATTAAACTCTTGTACATACTTACTTTTTTCTCTTTTTACATTATAAGAGTAAGCTTCTTTCATATTTATATATTTAAACACTTCAAGTTTTGTTTTAAAGTTTTTATTAAAAAACTCATTTAAAAACTGCATTCCTTTTTTACTTCTTGATAAATAACTAATAATCGAAGTTAATTCAACTCGTTTTTTTAAACTCAAATCTTTTAAGTTATATTTTGTTTTATCATTAGAAATTTCATATTTTTCAATAACTTTTTTAAATCTATTAAATTGAGAGTTTAAAGATATATTTGATGAACTCAAAGGCGTAATAGAAGCAACTAGTAAAAGTAAAAACATTGATACTAAACTACTTTTTATGCAAAATTGCTTTTTTATAAACTCTAAAACAACTAAAAAACTAAACCAAATAGATAAAATAATCAAGCAATATCTTAATTGTGTAACTCCATATTCACTAACTCTTATATAAATTGCAATATCCAAAAATATTATAGGTATTATCATTAAATAAATAAAATATTTATCAATAAAATTTGTAAAAATAGATTGCTCTTTTATAGATTTTAAAAAAGCTTTTACAAAAATTGCTAAACTTAAAAATATACAAATCATCCAAGACAAATCACCTTTTGGCAACTCTTGAATTATGATAATTTTTATAAAATATGCATATAAAATAATAGTATAGATTAAAATCAAAGGTGTTAAAATATTTTTTATTAGAAGTTCTACTGCTTTTTTTAATTTTAAACTATTTTTTAAAGGCTCAATATTTTTGGGAATATTTGCTAAAACTAAAGTAGGAAATATAACTATACTTATAAAAATCATTATTTCATCACTAATTAAATCAAAAAAAGTAAGTGAAAATAGATACTTCAATGTTAAAAGTATCACCTTTATTCCTATTCCTAAAATAAAAGAGCTAAAGAAAGCAAAAACTACACTATTAGTAATTTGCATATTAAAAGATAATATTGAATAGTTTGAACTTTTTATATTAGAAAAGTTTGAAAAAGTAATACTTAAATAGGCTGCAAAAATAAGATATAAAAGTGAATCTTCATATGTAAAAACCCCTAAATATACAATAAGTAAAGATACTAAGAAAAATAAAATTTTCTTAAACTTATCTAAGTTTCTTCTTTCAAAATATAAATAAATTGCTAAAGTAAATCCAATAAGAATAAAACTACTCAAAAATAATTTACCTTGAAGTTTTTGTTCTAATAAATAGATTTGATTATTCTCAAATACTGCAAGAAAAAAACATAAAATCATAAATACAAAAACAAAAGAGAATCTAAAAAATAGCTCTTTAGATATAGAATTAGTAAAGCTTTTAAAATTAAGCATAATATACCTTTTTAAAATATATAAAATAAAAGTGAATTTTTTATGTGTTAAACCTAAGAAAAATATCTTAGGTTTTAAAATGAAAGATTACTATAAAGTAACTGTATTAGTGTTTAGAAGTGTTGCTATTGTATCCATTGCATTACCTGCAATTCCAACTTTTAACTCATCTCTTTTTTCATAAAAGTCAAGACAAGTTCCACAAGAGAAAATCTCTACACCTTTTGATTCTAAATCCTTTAAAGCAATTAGTGCATCATCATTTTCATCATTTGTAGTAGTTAATAAAACTGCGCTATTAACGCATATAATCTTGCTTGGTAGTTTTTCTTGCTCTGCCATTGCTTTTAAAAAACCTCTTATTAGCATTGAGCCTAATTCACCCTCACCAATTTTATCTGATTTTAAAAATACTGTTTTATCTTTTGTTTCTTGTAGCATAATAGTTTGCCTTTTTTCATAAGTTTTGTTTGAAAAAAGCTTTAAGTGTAGCTTTCTCTTCTATACTAGAAGCTTGAAGTTTATTATATGATTTGTTTACTAAATATTACTTTTTACAAAAAAGAGGAAAGCCCTCTTTTTTGTCTAATGATGATAATCATCATAAATAATTTTTGATGTTTTAAATTTAAGTTTTTTAATCTCCATAATCTGGCTATACTCTTCTTGAGAAATTTTCTCCATTTTAACAGCTGCTTTATATGTTGGAGTTTTAGTTGTATAGTCCCATCCAGAACTAGTTAATTCATTACATAAACCTTCCCAATAGTGAAAAGTCATCTGCATTATATTATCTGGAATCGTTTCTGTAATTTCTACTAAAACTGCAATATAACCATATCTACTTTCAACTTTAATAAAATCTCTATTTTTTAGATTATATCTTTTTGCAAGTGCTGGATTTATTTCAGCTGTTGGACCATGAGCATCTCCACCCTCTTCAATAATTTTTGACTTTCTTGTCATTGTTCCAACTGTATATTGATATACCTTTCTTGTTGTTAAAAGTGAAATTGGAAACTTTTCATCTGTTTTTTCATCAACAGAACCTACCATACAAGGATATCCCTCAGGTAAATTTAACTTTTTACGAAGTTCTTCTTCTGCCTTTGCTGTATCATTTTTATCATCAATAAAAACAACAGGCACTAAATTTGCTTTTTGATCTTTTGTAAAAAACTTTTTATCCATGTACAAACTTGGTGTCCCAGGATGATCTTCACTTGGACAAGGCCAAGCTATTCCATTTATTTCTCTTAATCTTTTATAAGTAATTCCTTTAAATCTTTTAGGATCAGCAACTCTTACTTCATTCCAAATTTGTTCAGGTGTTGTATAATCAAAACCTTTTGCATCAAATCTTTTTGCTAACTCACAAATGATTTCCCAATCTTGTTTTACATCTCCTTTTGGATCTAGTGTTTTTTCATTTAACTGAACTCTTCTTTCTGCATTTAAATAGCAACCTTGTTTTTCTGCAACACTAACAGCAGGTAAAACAACATCTGCTTTAAGTGCTGTTTCTGTTAAAAAGATATCTTGAACTACATAAAAATCAACTTTTGAAATACCCTTTAAAAAGTGATTTGTATTAGGTTCTGAAATAACTGGATTTTCACCAATTGTATAAAAAAGCTTAACTTTACCATCTAAAATCGCATCAGGAACTTCTGTTTTATGAATACCAATTTTTGAACTTAAAGGTTGTTTACAATCCCAAAGTTCTTCAAAATAGTCCCTTGCTTGTTTACTAGTTACAAGTTTTAAATTAGGGAAAATATTTGGTAAAATTCCCATATCACAAGCACCTTGAACATTTTGTTGACCTCTAAGAGGTAAATCTCCTGCTCCTAATTTTCCAATATTTCCTGTTATTAACATCAAGTTTGAAATATCACAAACATTTCCTACCCCATGATTAAAATGTGTTACACCCATACCATGAGTAATCACAGCAGGTTTTGATGTGGCATAAAGTTCTGCTGCTTTAATTAATAACTCTTCATCAACACCTGTCATTTCAGATACTTTTTTAGCAGTATAATCTTTAACAGCTTCTTTTAAATATTCAAAACCGTGAGTATAGTTCTCAACGAACTCTTTATCATATAATTCATTATCTATAATATGCGAAATTAGCATATTTATAACCGGAATGTTGTACTCAGGTGGAAGCTGAATAAAAGCATCCGCTTTTTGTGCAAATTCAGTTTTTATAGGATCAATTACAATTAATTTAGCTCCTCTTGATATTGCTCTTTGAATATGCATTGCTGCAATTGGATGTCCATTTTCAGGATTTGAACCAATCATTAAAATACAATTTGAGTGTTCTCCAACTTCTGTAAAACTGTTTGTAGCTGTACCATTACCAATTGTTTTAGCCAGACCGGCTACTGTTGGTGCATGTCAAACTCTTGCGCAGTGATCTATGTTGTTTGTACCTATAATTGCTCTCATAAATTTTTGAGCAACATAATTCTCTTCCAATGTACATCTAGCTGAAAAATTTCCAACTATTGCATCAGGACCAAATTTTTCTTTTACTTCTTTCATTTTTGAAACAACTAAACTAAGAGCTTCATCCCATGATGATTCAACAAAATCTCCATCTTTTGAAAACACTCCATCTTTTTTTCTAATTAAAGGTTTTGTTAATCTCTCATTTGAACTAACATAATCCCACCCATAAATACCTTTTAGGCATAAATGTCCTTCATTTACAGGATTTTCTTTTATACCTTTTACTTTAACTATTCTATTTTCATGCGAAGTTAAACGAACTCCGCAGCCTGTCCCACAATAGGGACAGATAACGTTTGTATTTTTCATACTATTTTTCCTTTTATTTTTTCATATCAGTTTTATGAGACATAAAACCAACAACTCCAACAAAAAACAATCCTCCAACTATATTTCCAAGTGTTACTGGAAGAAGATTATTTGGAATGATGTTTAAAAATGTAAACTCTTCTAACTTAGCTACTGCTATATGTGAATGTTCTGCTAATGCTTGAATAGTACCTCCTGCTTCATGTAGATAATAAGCTTTTGCTAATAATGCTTCTGTAAAAATGAACATATTTGCAACAACGTGTTCATAACCAGAACCAACAAATGCTGCAATAATTAAAATAATTGATAAAACTTTACCTGCTGCATCAGAAGCACCAGTTGCTGCCCAAACGGCCATACATACAAATACATTACAAAAAATTGCTCTAATAAATGCAGCTTCAAAAGAAAGATTATTCTTTGCTACACCCAGTTCAAGAAAGTGATGCAATATTTGACCATCATATTTTAAAGGCAGTTGTGCTTTATAATACATATATGCTACTATGGCTGCTCCAACAAAGTTAAAAACCCAAACAACTACCCAATAAAAAATCATTTTTGAAAATGATAATTTTTGATCAAGTGTTGAAACCCCTGACATTAATGAACTAGTAAATAAGTGTCCTCCAAAGAAAACTACCATTACAAGACCCACTGAAAAGGCAACTCCTCCTAAAAAGTTTGCAATTCCAGGAGATGATGCCTCAGCAACTCCAACTGTAGAATGAGCCCAAAAAATATCACCCATTCCTATTGATCCACCTGCCATAATTGATAAGAAAATAATACTTACTATTGGCATTTTAACCTTGTGTTCTAAACCTTTAACTAATGATTGCGCTGTATCTGCTGGTGATAACATAATTTATCCTTCCCTTTAATTATTATCATCGAAAATTGAATCTATTTCTTTTACTTTTTTAAAAGCACTTTTTGCTGTTTGTTTAGCTTCTTTTGAAACTTCTTCATTTACCTCTAATACATTCTCAATATCAACTGTTAATCCTAAAAAAAGAACTCTTTGACAAAATCCTTTTAAATAACTTATTAATATTGGTGTTGGTAAGTTATGAGTTGAGTACATATAATCTCTATCATCACTTAAATCCATAACTTCAACACTTCCTACTTTCATTCCTGTCATTGCATCTGCTACAATGATTAAATCAGGTGCATACTCTCTTATTTTGTGAAATT
Source organism: Malaciobacter sp. (assembly GCF_055140965.1). The sequence goes on along the minus strand of NZ_JBSRRO010000031.1, from coordinate 12,570 downwards.
CACTCTCTGGAGTATCTTCTCCATAAAATATCTGCCAATCTAAAGAGTCATCTTTTTCAATTAAACTCCCTAAATAAGCAGTTACTCCATCATCTCCTCTTAAAGTATTTCCTATTGTTAAAATTGCTTTTTTCATATGCTTTTCCTTATCACAATAAATCCTTCTTCTAAAGAAGAAAAAAGAGTTTTTAAGTAACAATCAGGCATTTCTGGCACTAATAGTTGTGCATGTTCTGGGAAAACTTCTACTTCAAAGTATTTAGTTAAGTTTCCTAGTTTAAATTGTGCATATTCTCCACAATCTTCAACTACTTTTAAATACTCTTCTTCAGATATTTTTTTGATACACTCCATAAAATCTACAGTTCCTACACCATGACCAACAGCCATTGAAAAAATCTTTACTTGTTTATATTTTTCAGGTAAATCTGGTGATGTAGGATCTACTCTTCTTTTAGTTAATTTACATATTTCTATCATTTTTAACTTCTTTAAATTATAAATTTATCCTCATCGTTAATGAATACAAACTGTTTCATATACTTTAAGTAAACATTATTATGAAGTTTTTTCATACACTCTTCATACCTTGAATCTTCTTCTTCACTACTATATATTTCTATAACTTTTTTAGTTTTTTGAATATCTTTTATATCACTTGTATTTTTTAAAGCATTAATATATTTGTCATAAAGTTTTCTACCAAAGTAATAACTCATAAGTCTTTTAGCTTCAACTAATACATCTCTTTCAAAAAGAATATTTCCCAATAAAGAGTCTTCAAGTATTGGAGAATCATTAGAACCATCTTTATGTTCTTTATATTCAAGTTTTTGTTCTAAAATTCCAAGGGCTGATGCTAATCCATGAACAATAGTAGCTGGATGAGGAGGACATCCTGGAATATATACATCCACAGGAACAACCTTATCAATTCCACCCCACACACTATATGCATCATGAAAAATACCTCCACTTGAACCACAAGCACCAATTGCTACTACTACTTTTGGATCTGGAGTTGCTTCATATGCTCTTAATAAAGGATAATACATCTGTCTAGTAACTGGTCCTGAGCATATTAATATATCTGCATGTCTTGGACTTGCAACAAGTTTAAAACCTAATCTCTCAGGATCCCACATTGGTGTAATTGCTGCAAAAATCTCAATTTCACAACCATTACAAGAACCACAATCAACTCTAAAAACATTAAAACTTCTTTTAATATTTTTAAGATGTTCTAATTTTGCTTCAAGATTGTTTGCATCTTTTATATCTTCTGGTACTACATATGTTTTGCTCATTTTGTACCCCTTTTAAAATTACTTGTTAAATTTTCAACTTCATGATTTCTTTTACAATCTGTACAAGTTTTTATATATTTAGCTTTTTTATCTAAACTATTCTTATCCCATCCAGCTTTATGTAATCTGTTTAAATTGTATGAAATAAGTTTTTTTGTTGTAAAAGGTTTATTGCAAACTTCGCAATATTGAACATCAAGTTCACCTCTTTCTTTTAAACTATTTTTATCAAATTTAACTGCTAATTCAAACTCTTTTGAAAGTACAATAGCACTAGTTGGGCATACCTCATCACATCTACCACAAAAAATACATCTTGCAGCGTCAAACTCCCATACTAGTTTTGTATTCTCTTTATTTAGTTTTACATTTATAGCATTTGATGGACAAGCAACTCCACAAGCAGTACATCCTATACAATTTTCATATGTATATGATGGTTTCCCTCTAAAACCATCAAATACTTCATATGGTTCTAAAGGGTATTTATGTGTTGCAGTTCCATACTTTTTTGTCATATCAAGTAGTTTCATCTCTTACTCCTACATATTTTTCAATGGATGACTTTTTAAAGATTGTGAATATCTTTTTAAGTCTTTTTGTGTTAATACTTTTGTTTTTTTACTATTAACATCAACAATCGTAACTCTTTCTGTGCACGAAAAGCATGGGTCTAAAGAACAAACTATCAATGCAGCATCTGCAATTGTATTTCCTCTAAATTGATATCTTAAAGATGGCCAGTTATTATAAGTTGCTGCTCTACATCTCCATCTATATACTTTTTGTGCATTTCCATGCATAATCCAGTGAATATTTTCACCTCTTGGTGCTTCATCATTTCCTAAAGCATATGCTTCTGGTTTAATCATAGTTTGAGGAGTAATGATAGTTTGTCCACCTGGCATCATTTCAAAACATTGTCTAATAATAGAAATTGCCTCAATTAACTCTTTATATCTTACAGTTTCCCTTGCAAATACATCACAACCATCTTCTGTTGGAATTTTAAAATCTAATTGATCTAAGAAGTCATAAGGGTGGTCATATCTTGAATCTCTTTTAAACCCACTTCCTCTTACATTTGGACCAACAGGAGAAAAGTCTCTTGCAACTTGTTTGTCTAAAATACCAACGCCTTTCCATCTAGCAATTTGGTTTTTATCATCCATAACAGCGTCCCAAACTTCATTTAACTGAGTTTCAATAGTTTTTAGAAGTTCTAAACTTTTTTTAATCTCTTTACCTGTCATATCTCTTCTTAATCCACCCATAACAACATTTCCGTAGGTTTTTCTCCCACCTGTTACTAATTGGGCTAATTCCATAGAGAACTCTCTAATTCTAAAAATATGCATAAAGGCATTCATATTTCCAGTAACTTCACAAGCAAGACCTATATTTAAAAGATGAGAGTGAAGTCTTTCAATCTCTAGACAAATAACTCTCATAGCTTGAGCTCTTAATGGTATTTCAAGTCCTATTGCTTTTTCTGCTGATTCTATACAAGCAATTGCATGGGCATAACCACAAATACCACAAACTCTTTCAGCTAAATATCCCATTTGGTCATAATTCATTCTATTTTCAGCAAGTTTTTCCATACCTCTGTGTTGATAAAAAAGTCTATAATCTGCATCAATAATTGTATCACCATCACAATATAATCTAAAGTGTCCTGGTTCATCACTTGTAATATGTAAAGGTCCTAAAGGCACATCTAAAACTCCTGCACCTTTTGGTTTCATAAACTCATATTCAGGCTCATCTTTATGATCAACTGGATCTGGTCTATGTCTATAATCCATAGAATCTTTTCTTAATGGGAAAAGTCCCTCAGGCCAATCATCTGAAACCATAAGTCTTCTTGGATCTGGAAGTCCAACCGCTGTTAATCCAAACATATCGTATGCTTCTCTTTCATACCAAACAGCTGCTGGAACTTTTAATGTAACTGATGGATAAGTTAAATCAGATGCTGGAAGATAAGTCTTTACAGTAATCCAACACTTTTGATCTTGTGGTAACTCATCTCCTTCAAACATCTTATTACCTTCCATAGAAAGTACATAATATAAAGCATAGTTACCATTTAACTGTCTCTCATCGTTTGGAATCATTGTTGATAACCAACCACCTAAATCATAATATAAAATTCTTACTGCTTCTGGAAGATCATTTCTATCAACTGTAATTGTAATTTGATCTTCTGGTTGTCTATAAACATCTCTTATTGCTATTGTTTCTTTTACTTTATCAATAAAGTTTTGACCTACTTTCATAACCTATCTCCTTATATACCCATAATAATATTTACTGCATTTTGTAATAGTGCAAACCAAGGCTTAATAGTAAATAGCCCAAAAATCATAATCAATGAAGCAAGACCAATTAACGGTAAGTTTGCACTTAAAGGTAACTCATTTCTTAAAACTTTTGAATTACTTTTTCCAAATGTTGCAAGATTAAAGTGTGAAAAGTCAGCAATAAAGATTATAATCAGACCAATAATAAATAATGTAACTTCTAAATTTAGTCCATTTACGATTGATTGTTTTATCATTAAAAATTCACTTACAAAAATTGCAAATCCTGGAACACCAACTAAAGAACAAACAGCAATACCAAATAAAATTGCTGTAATTGGAGCTATTTTTATTAACCCACCCATTTTAGTCATATCTCTTGTTCCATAAATTTGAATCATATTTCCTGTAACACAAAAAGCTAAAGCTTTTGTAACTGAGTGAGCTAAAACATGGAATAGTGCTGCAAATAATCCAACTGCTCCTCCAATACCTAAACCAAATGCAATTACACCCATATGCGCAATTGAGTGATAAGCAAACATTCTTTTAACATCATGTTGCATAAGTAAGAAAAATGATGCAATAAAAATTGTAACTAAACCACTTATTATCATTAGTGATTGAACATACTCAAACCCTGCAAGTGAATTACCAACAACAGCGTAGTATCTAATTAAAGCTAAAATTGCACATTTTAAAAGTATCCCTGATAACATAGCTGATGATGGAGCTGGACCTTCTGAGTGTACATCAGGTAACCAAGTATGAGTTGGTGCAAGCCCTGCTTTTGTTCCAAAACCAATCAATGCAAATACAAAGATAAGTTTTAATGCATCTGGATCAATCTCTTTTGAGTGTGCCATTAATGTAGTCCAAAGCATTGCACTGTGACTATCATTTATGATATTAAAACCTGCACTATAAAGTAATACTGTTGCATATAAAGCAAAAGCTAAACCAATACTACAAATAATAATATATTTCCAACCTGTTTCTGTTGATTTTTTACTCTTATGAATAGCAACCATAAATACAGAAGACAATGTAGTAGCTTCAATACCAACCCACATTAAGGCAATATTATTTGCAAGAACTGAAAAAGTCATTGTAAAAACAAATAGATGAAAAAGAGTAAAAAATAGTTTAGTATCTTTTACAGTTAATTCACCTTTTTCAACTTCCCATTGCATATATTTAACTGAATAAAGATTAACTAAAAGTCCAGTTACTGCAATAAGTGAAATAAAAACTGCTCCTAATGAATCTAGAAAAAACATCTCATCAAAGATAAAATATGTTTGTCCATCAATTACTTTTGATACAGCTAATAAGCCTATAATACTAGTTGCCATAGAACCAAGTATGTGAAAAGTACTAAGCACTTTATAATTTTTTGGTAAAAACCATATTATTACTGATGCAATAACAGGTAAAACCATTAATAAATATAATAATTGTTGAATATCCATACCTTATCCTTTCAACTCAGTTGCTTTTGAAACATCTAAAGAACCAAAATATTTAAAGAATCTAGTTGCAAAAATAGATGTAATAATTACTGCAAATAAAGCATCAGTTAAAATTCCTAACTCCACAATTTCTGGTGAGTTATATGCCATTAATGCTAAAGATAAATGTATTCCATTTTCAAAAGTACAATAAGCAAGAATTTGTTTAATTGCTGAATTTCTTAATACAAATCCAAAAATCCCAATCATAAAAATTGTAATTGATGCAATTAAAGGTATATGCTCTTTTATTAATGAAAATTTCAAATATATTGGATATAAAGCCATTGCAATAGCTAATGAAAATGCAATAGCAACAATTGGACTTACATAAAATCCAAGTACGGGTTCATCTTCATGTTCAACTTTTAACTTTTTAATAAGTCTTAGTAAAATAACTGGCACAAAAATTACTTTTGTAAAAAATGCAATTATTGCCCAACTACCTAACTCATCTGCTGAATATGTATTATAAAGATAAAGAAAAATCATCACTAATATAAACGTTTGAAAAGAGTACGCATATGTAGCAAGTTTATAATTTCTTATTCCAAAAACACAAAGTGAACTAATAATTAAAATTATTGATAATATACTTAATAAATCAATCATCTTACACTCCTACCACATATAAAATTAGTGCTATTATAGATATAATTAGTGGTGGAATTGCACTATTTTTTAAACTTGTTAAAACTTTAAATCTAGGTCCAAAGTTATCTATAAATACAGCAGCTACATAAAAAATTCCAACTTTTAATATAAACACAATCAATGCTAAAAATGGATTTTCAAAATTCCATGGTTCAAAAATTGTTAAAAACAGTCCAATTATTGCAACTTGTTTTAATATTAATGCAGCATGTGCTATTGAAAAATCTGAGCCTGAATACTCACCTAAAACACCCTCTTGTAACTCTTGTTCTGCTTCTGCTAAGTCATAAGGTTTTCTACCAGTTTCAACATAAACAGCCCATAAAAAAGATATAGAAGCAATTGCAAAAGCTGGTGTGTGATATCCGATTTCTCCACTTCTTACTAAGTGTTGAATTTCAACTAAATTTGTAGTTCCTGCTAATAAAATAACTACTAATAAACTTATCATCATTACAGGTTCAACAAAAATTCCTAAAATTTGTTCTCTTCCTCCACCAACACCTGCAAATGGATTTCCAGAATCAATTGATGTTGCACCAAATGCAAATCTTAGTAATGCTCCTAAGTAAATAAATACTAATACATCTGCATATGCTCCTGCAAAACTATTTGAACTATATGTAATAGGTATAGTTGCAAGTAGTGCTGCCCCTGCTGCAAAAAGAGCAAAAGGTCCTGTTTTAAACACCCAATGGGCACACGAAGGTGCTGTTCTACTTCTTTTTAAAAGTTTACTAATATCTCTATATGTTTGAAAAAAGTCTGGTGCACCTTCTCTTGATTGCAATTTAGCTCTTAATTTTCTTGCCATTCCGTCAAACAAAGGTGCTATAAGAACAATTGAGATAACTTGTAAAATCATAAATAATATACTGTCCATAATGCACTCCTTTAAAGTAAATAACTAATTCCGACAAAAAGGCATAATGCGATTAATATATATAAAGAGTACATATTTACATTTCCATTTTGCATTTTTGATACTACTTTTGCAGTATTAACTGTAAGCTTGATAACTGGTTCGTATAATAAATTCCACCAAATATCTTTTGCATGTGTTTCATAAACTACAGGGGCAAAATAACCTTGGTCTTTTACTTTTGTTTCACTTTTATATAACCAATTAAGCAATCTTCTTAAATCACCTGTAAAAGGTGAAGCTGTCATTTGCATTCTACTATCATATTTAAAACCGCAAGCCCATGGATCAGTCTGTCTTGGTTTTGTTCTATTAGCTTTTGCTACTTTTAAAATTACAACTGGAATTAATACAGTTACAACTAAAACAGCTGCTATTAATAGTGGTGATACTGTTGATCCCATAGGTGAATTAATAACTGTTCCATTTACAGCTTCATAATTTCCAGAGAATGAAGAAACAACAAGCATAATATCTTTAACTACAATATTTGCACCAAGACCAAAAGCAATACATCCAGCTACAAGAACAAACATACCAATTACCATAGTTAAAGGAACTTCTCTTGCATTTTCAAATATTTTTTTATCTCTTGGAGTTCCACCAAAAATAACACTATATGCTTTTACAAAACACATAACTGCTAATGCTCCTGTTAATGCTAAAGCAACAATTGCTATACAAAAAACAACTCTACTACTTGCATATTCAGATAGTGCTCCTTGGAACATACCTTGATATGTAACCCATTCACTAACAAAACCATTAAGTGGTGGAATTGCAGTAATTGCTAAAGAACCAATTAAAAAAGCAAAAGCTGTTAAAGGCATTTTTCTTGCTAAACCACCTAAACTATCCATCTCTTTAGTATGAGTTGTATATAAAACACTTCCCGCACCTAAAAATAGTAATCCTTTAAAAGTTGCATGATTTAAAATATGATATAAACCTGCAAGAAAACCTATAGCTGCTAATGTTGGCATATTTGCTGCAATTCCATATACACCAGTTCCTAAACCTAAAAGAATTATTCCAATATTTTCAACTGAGTGATATGCTAATAATGCTTTATAATCATGTTGTACAAGAGCATAAAGTACTCCAAGTAATGCAGATAATGCACCAACAACAATAATTAAAAGTCCCCACCATTCCATTACTGGAAGCCATAAACAAAATTTAATTATCCCAAAAAGTGCAACTTTAATCATAACTCCACTCATAAGAGCAGATACATTTGTTGGAGCTGCTGGGTGAGCTTTTGGTAACCAAACATGCATAGGAAACATCCCTGCTTTTGAACCAAATCCAATAAACGCTAATAAAAAAACAATACTTGCCATTACAGGTGAAAGTTCAATATTTTCATAAGAACTAAACTCTAATGAACCAGTTTGTGCAGACATAATTAAAAATGCTGCTGTAATACACATTGCTCCTAAGTGAGCAATTCCTAAATAAATCATTATAGCTTTTAATGAACTTTTAGAATCATTAAAACAAATTAAGTATGCAGAAATTACTGTCATACATTCCCAAAATATGATAAACCAAAATACATCTGCTGAAGCAATTAATAAAAGCATTGATAAAATAAATGCATTAAATAATCCTGCCATCACAGCTAAACTTCCCTTTTTTTCATACTCACTAGAATACTGAATTGCATAAATTGATGAAGCTAGTGAAACTAAACTTACAACAAATGAAAAAAAGTTCCCTAAAGGGTTTAAAACAAGTTTAGGGCTATACAATAAGCTTTCAAACATACTAATACTAACTGTTTGCTCTAAATTTACTAAAAAATAAAACACTGCATAAGCTGAAGCAATAGCGGAAATTGAAAATCCCACTTTTGCTGCAATTTTGTTTTGTTTATATAATAGTAAAGATATAATACAACCTATAACATACAAAAAATATACTTGTGTCATTAGGTATCCTTTATTTATATTTCATTTTTTCTTTAGTAAAAGACTCAACAGTTTTTTGTGCTTTCTCTTCTATAAAGTTATTATTTAAATTGTCTCGAAAAGATAAGGCATTTGTAGGACAAACCTCAACACATGATGGTCCGTCTTCTCTTCCTACACATAAATCACATTTAACTGCTATAGATTTTACACCTACTTCAGATTGTATTGTTAAGTTATATTTAGGCTCCATTGTATAATCAACCGATGGCATTAACTCAGCTTCTGGTCTAATTGCACCAAAAGGACATGCAACTGTACACATTTTACAACCAATACAGATTTCTTCATGTAAAGCAATACAATCTTTTTCAAACTCTAAAGCACCAACAGGACAAACATTTGCACAAGGAGCATCATCACATTGTCGACATTGATTTGGCATTGTTCCACTATTTGTTCTAGTTACTATAAGTCTAGGAACTGCCAATTTCCCTCTTGCATAAGCAGACTCATAACAAGCTGCCATACAAGTTGCACAACCAATACATACATTTGGATCTGCTATTACATATTTATTTTTTAATGGTAAGCTCATTATTGTCTCCTTACTGCACGATATAACTCAGATGGGTGCATTTGAATATCTGTTTGATTACGAACTTCTAAAAACTCTTCTTCTGATATTCTTTTAATTTTTGCAATTGTCATTTTTAAAGGATTCATTCCAGATAAAGGATCTTTATCCTGCGCATTTGCAAGTACATTTCCATCTGCTTCTGCATAGTGGAATGTTGTAAAAATTGTTCCATGTCGTAAATCTCTATTGATATTTACTTTAGCAGCAATTTTTCCTCTTTTATTTTCAACTAAGGCATAACAACCCTCTTCTAGTTTTCTTTCTCTTGCAATATCTTCACTAACTTCAATTGTTGCACCCATAATATCTGAACCTAATTCTAAAGGTTTACACTCTCTTGTCATTGTTCCTGTATGGTAGTGATATACTTTTCTTCCTGTTGTAAATAAACAAGGATATAACTCATTTACTTTTTCACTTAATGCCCCTGAACCAATAGGATAATCTTTTGGCATATTTGTTTTTTCCATAAACTCTTGTTCTAATTTAGCTCTTTGATCTTTATCTTCTGAATAAATTACAGGAACTAATTTAAACTTTCCATCAGGAAGCATAGATTTATTTCCTTCATATAAAACAGGTGTACCAGGATGATCTAAGTCTGGACAAGGCCAACTAATTCCATCATTTTTATCTATTCTTTCATAGCTAATACCACCAAAGAATGTTGGATTAACTTTTCTTACTTCATTCCAAATATCCTCAGCACTTGTATAATCAAAACCTTTAAGACCAAGCTCTTTTGCAATATTTGCAACTACTTTCCAATCTGGATCTAAATTATTTGGTGCATCAACTGCTTTTCTAATTAACTGAACTCTTCTTGAAGTATTTAAAAATGTTCCATCTTTTTCAGCCCATGAAGCAGCAGGTAAAACAACATCTGCTTTTTGTGCAGTTTCAGTTAAGAATATATCTTGAACAATAAAAGTCTCTAAGTGTTCAACAGCATGAACAAAATGTTCTGTCCAAGGATCACTCATTACTGGATTTTCACCAAATACATATAATAATTTTAATTTTTCTTCTTCAATTTTATCAGGAGCTGTTGTTAGTGAATAACCAATTTTTTCACTAATTTCATATCCCCAAATATCTTTAATATGATCTCTTACTTCTTTACTTGTTACAGGTCCATTTGGTACAACATTTGGTAATGCACCCATATCACATGAACCTTGAACATTATTTTGCCCTCTTAAAGGATTAACACCCGCGCCTTTTTTACCAAGATTTCCTGTTAAGATTGCAAGATTTGAAAGTGAGAAAATATTTGATGTTCCATCAATAAATTGAGTCATTCCCATTGTGTAGCAAATTGCTGCTGCATTAGCTTTAGCATAAGTTCTAGCTGCTTGTTTTACAAGCTCTTGTGAAATTCCAGTTTCTTCTTCAACTCTTTGTGGAGTAAACTCTTTAACTGCTTCTTTCACATATTCAAAACCATGTGAGAAATTTTCCACGAAATTTTTGTCATATAAATCTTCTTGAATTATATAATTAATCATCGCATTTAAAAAAGGAATATTGTAACCAACTGGTGTTTGGATATATATATCAGCTTTTTTTGCCATGTCAGTTTTCTTAGGATCTATCACAATCATTTTTGCGCCTCTTTCAATCCCTCTTAACATTTGCATTGCAATAATTGGGTGACACTCACTTGTATTTGTTCCTATTAAAACTAATACATCACTGTGTGTAGCAAACTCTACTAGATCATTTGTCATTGTTCCATTTCCAAGTGTTTTAGTCAGACCGACTACTGTTGGACCATGTCAAAGTCTAGCACAATGATCAATATTGTTTGTTCCTAAGATTCTAAATAGTTTTTGAAAAGAATAATTATCTTCATTTGAGCATCTAGCAGATGAAAATCCCATCATACTATCAGGACCATATTTCTCAACTGTTGATTTCATTCTAGAAGCTACAAATTTATAAGCTTCATCAAAACTCACTTCTTCTAATTTTCCTTCTTTTGAAAACACTCCATCTTTTTTTCTAATAAGTGGTTTAGTAAGTCTTCTTGGTGAGTGAACATACTCCCAACCATAAAGACCTTTCAAGCAAAGCTCCCCATCATTTACATGATGTCCTTTTGTGGGTGTTGCTTTTTTGATTTTATTGCCTTGTACATGCAAATCAAGATTACAACCAGTTCCACAATAAGGACAAGTATTTTGTACTTTTTTCATTACTTTTTCCTTATAATACTTAAATTATCAACTAATTAATTTTATTAATCAAAAATTAATAAACAAGAGAATCATAATAAAAAAATAATGTTTAGACTGTCATAGATATGACAAAAAATATTTTTTAAAAAAAAGAATCAAATTATTTTATTTTCCAAAAGCCTCAAGGTAGATAATATTACAAATTAGCACATTACTATATGTCAGATTGGTGACATAAATTTCATTTTTTTAAAGAAAAAAATAATTATATTAATTTTTATTTTATTTTAAAATAATTATTTTTTCTTGGGGTTTTTTTGGTATTTTTTTCTATTTAGTATAATAAAAGTATAAAATAGTTAATATTTTGCTATTAGAGCTTAAATTAGTTTTTAAATTTTATAAAGGGAAGGATAAAAGTGGAATCTAATAGACTAAGGATTGACTCAATTGATTTGTCAAAGATATTATCTAAAGAAGATTTTTCCTCATTGAAAATAAAAAAATTCAAAAAAGGAAATTTAGAGTATGAAGATGGTTCATTAAGTCTTTATGTTTTTAAAAGTGGAAAAGCAAAGGCTATGATTTTTGAAGATGGTGAAGAGTTTGTATTATACTTTTTAAAAGCAAACAACATCATCATACCTGAAACATCTTGTGCAATTGAGTTTTTAGAAGATAGTGAAGTATACTTAATTGATGCAGAAAAATTTACAAATCTTTTTGCAAACAAAGAGTTTTCAACTTCTGTAATTAGATCTTTAAAGCATAGAGCAGAACTTGAAAGAAATATTATAAAAAACCTTGTTTTTAAAAGTTGCAAAAAGAAAATAGCGACTTTTTTAATTGAAATTGCTACAACTCAAGATCAAAAAGAAAATGGAAAATATGTTTTAGATTTAAACTTATCTATAAAGACTCTTTCAAGTTTTATTGGTTCAAAAAGACAAACAGTATCTACAATAATCAATAATTTAAAAAAGAAAAAAATTATTGAAAAAATCGATAAAAACAAATATATAATCCATAAATTTGATGAATTAGAGAATTTTGAATAGCTTAAAAAGATCTTCTTATTTCATCAACAATAAATACACTTTTCTCTAAAGTTATCATATGAGAAGTGCTATTTATTAT
>NZ_JBSRRO010000030.1:0-30339 GCF_055140965.1 Malaciobacter sp. | reverse complement strand
GATTAAAGCAAAAATAATAATTGTTACTAAAAGTAAAAGTTTAAAAGATAATGATTTAAAAAATTTATTCTTCATAGTAAAAATTATATCCAAAATAAGTTTAACCATTATTAATTTTTTGATTGTCAATAATACTTTACAAAACAATATTAAATATGCTAAACTTAATAAAATAAAAAAAAGAGTATGTTATGCTAATAAATGATAATTTAACTGTTTCATCAATTTATCAACAAATTGCTCAAAAAAAAGCAGAGCTTGCAAATCTTGACAAAGAAGATTTAACAAAATCTTTTTATGAAAAGAGTGATTCAGTTAACTTAACAAATAGCAAAAATTATGATGAGGAAGATTATCAAAGAGTTTTAGATAAATTTGAAAATCTTGATTCAAAAACTAGGTCACATGAGCAATTGCATGCATCTCTTGCACATACAAAGGGTGCGATTTCTTATAACTATCAAATGGGACCTGATGGAAAATTATATGCTACAGGTGGTCATGTAAGACTTGATACTTCCATACCAAAAGATGCGGCTGCAGCAATTGCAAAGTTGGATAAGCTTCAAAAAGCTTCAGCTGCACCAGATGGATTAAGTAGTGCAGATGCTTCAATAGCAAGAGCTGCAAATTTAAATAAAATGCTTCTTTTAAGCAAAGAACAAGGAGTAGAAAATGCGAATTGATAACAGTATGAACCTAAATGCAATGGTTGCAACACAAGCACAAGTTACACAAAATGCACAAACAATTGCAGATGTAGCAAATGTAGTAGCTGATCCTCAAAATCAAGAAGTAACTCAAGATTTAATTGATGCTATTACTTCACAAATTCCAAATACAATAGCATACAGCGCAAATGCAAATGCAATACAAACACAAAATGAAACTTCAAGTATGTTATTAAATATAAAGGCATAAAGAATGGATAAAATAAATATAGTTTGTCCTCACTGTTTAAAAGTAAATAAGATTCCTAAAAAGGATTCATATATAAAAGCAAACTGTGGGGAGTGTAAAAACTCTTTATTAGATACAACACCTATTGAATTAACACAAAAAACATTCGATCATGTTGTAGTAAATTCTGATATTCCAGTTATAATTGATTTTTGGGCACCTTGGTGTGGACCATGTAAAATGATGACTCCAATTTTTAATGAAGTTTCAAACAAATATGCTTTAAAAGCATTATTTGTAAAAGTAAATACAGAAATAGAACAAACATTAGCTTCAAAGTTTCTAATTAAATCAATTCCAACAATTGCTATATTTAAAGAAGGCAATGAAATAAAAAGAGTTAATGGTGCATTAGATCCATTAAAACTCTCTAGCTTAGTAAATGAAAATCTATAAGTTTAAAACTTATAGATTAAATTAAGACCAAAGATATCTAAACCACTATTATCATCATCTAAATTTGCATTTGATATATGATTATATCTTAAAGTAGTCGATAAATGTTTGTTTATGTTATAACCAAATACAACACTCTCTTTAAATTGAAAGTTCATTCCAAAATTTCTATGTTCAAAAGACTTATTACTTAAATAAGCAACTCCTAAAGCACCTTGAATAAAAAACTGCTTATTAAAATCATAAGTTATAACTGGCTGAAAGCTTGTAATATATAGTTCATCACTAGTATTTGTAGAATCCATATAATCAAATGCAAACTCTAAAGATATAGGAAGATTAAAAAGTTTATAATTTGTATCTTTTATCAAAGAAACATTATAAATATTTGAATCATAACTAGTAGTTGAATATCCAATACCTACTTTATCAAAAGAAAATAAGTAAGATGCACTTAATAGTAAGAGTATCAGAAGTTTTTTCATTTGTTCTCCTTATATAAAATAATTATTTAATATAATATAATTTATTTTAAATTACTCTTTATAAGGTCACAAAATTGTTCTAATTCATTTTCATTGAATACTTTTATCCCATTTTGTCTTAAAAGTTTAACAGTTACACCCTCTGCTTCTTTTAATACAGAACTAAAAGTTCCATCATAAATTTTATTATTTCCACATGAGGGAGAGTTTGATTTTAATATGGCAATTTTTATGCTATTTTTTTTACAATAAGATAAAGTATTTAAAGCACCTTGATTAAACATGTAAGTTACATCTAAGCCATTAGTTGTAATAACTTTTTCTTTAATTATTTCAGCAGGAGCTCTTGGAGTTGTTAAGCCTCCACTAAGCTCTGGGCAAATAGAAAAAACATTAAACTCATTTATAATTTTTAAAAAGAGTTCTTTGTTTTTTATAGAAGAACTTGAACTTTTTCCATCATACCTTACCTCTTCACCTAAAAGACAAGAAGAAATTAATATATTCAATATTAGTCCTGTTTATTATTGTCTAAGAACTCTTTTTGGAAAAATGTAGAAGTTTGAATATTATTAAATGCAGCTTTCATTGAAATAAACATTTGAGGATTCTCTTCTTCCATTTGTTCTAACAATTTTTTTGTTTTTTCTCTTGCATGAGGCATTTTAATATCAAATCTCATTGCTGGACAAGCTTCATCTCCAATTACACTAATCTCATTTGATTGGGCAAATGCTCTTAGTTGTCTCTCTCTACAAAAAATAAGTGGTCTAATAACTTCTAAACCATTTTCTGCTTGATATATTGGTGGCATTGATCTTAAAGCACCATTATATAAGAAGTTCATAAAAAATGACTCCATTGCATCATCTAAATGGTGCCCTAAAGCTAATTTATTATATCCTTGCTCTTGTGCTGTTGTATATAAGTACCCTCTTCTCATTCTTGAAAAAAATGAACAAAAAGATGAATTTTTTCTAATTTTTTCACCAGCAATTTCAAAAATTTCAGTATCTACTATTTCATGTTCAATTTCATATTTTTTACAGTGATCTGATAAAAATTGTATTTGCTCACCCATTCCATAAGTTACAGTTACAGCTTTAAATTCAAATTTAAAAGGTGCAACTCTTTGTAGATGTTTTAATGCATGAAGAAGAGTTGTAGAGTCTTTACCTCCACTAAATCCAACCAATACCTTATCACCTTCTTTAATTAAGCCATACTCTGCATTAGTTTTACCAACAAGTTTTGAAATTTTTTTACTTAATTCTACCAATTTAAATTTCCTATCTATTCAATTTTTTCGCAATTATATCAAAAAGTTTAAAAAATGAAATAAAATAGATTTAATTTATAAAAGTATTTAGAAATATAATAAGTCCACTACCTAAAAAGGTAGTAGATTTATTATAAGTATAAAGCAGCTAACCAACCAAATAAAATTAGTGGTATATTATAATGTATAAATGTAGGAACAACACTATCCCAAATATGATCATGCTGTCCATCTACTCCCAAACCAGATGTGGGTCCAAGTGTTGAGTCAGATGCTGGGCTTCCTGCATCACCTAAGGCTGCAGCTGTTCCTACTAAAACAGCAACTGCTAAAGGAGAAAAGCCAAACTGCATTGCTAAAGGAACATAAATTACTGCAATAATTGGAATAGTTGAAAAAGATGAGCCAATTCCCATAGTAACAAGTAATCCAACAACTAACATAAATAGTGCAGCTAAAGATTTATTATCACCAATTACAGAAGAGATAGATGTAACTAAACTTTCAATTCCTTGCGTTGCTTTCATAACTTCTGCAAAGCCAGAAGCTGCAATCATTATAAAACCAATCATTGCCATCATGTGAACACCTTTAGTAAATACATCTTGTGTTTCATCTACTTTTATAACTCCTCCTATCATAAAAATTATAAAACCAACAAGAGAACCAACAATAATTGAGTTAGTATATAATTGCAAAGATAAAGCTGCAACAATAGCAACTAAAGCAGTAAAAATATATGAAACTTTCATCTCTTGATTCTCAGGTTCAATATCTTTTATTTTTTTAATAGAGTAATCTCTTGGCTTTTTATATGTAAAAAATATTGCAACTAAAAGTCCTAAAAACATACCAGAAACAGGAATTGCCATAATTAAAGGAAGTTGCTCAACTGCAATAGTAGCTCCATTTTCAACAAGATTTTTATGTAAAATATTATTTAGAAATATTCCTCCAAAACCAACAGGAAGTAGCATATAAGTTGCTGTTAAGCCAAATGTTAAAACACAAGCAATTAATCTTCTATCGATTTTATATTCTGCAAAAACATGTAATAAAGGAGGAATCAAAATAGGAATAAAAGCAATATGAACAGGAATTAAGTTTTGAGATGAAACAGAAGCTAATAAGATTAAAGTTAATAAAATAGCCTTAAACCATATAATCTCTTTCCTAGTTGCATCACTTTTCATTTTTGAAATTATTTTTTTTGCAAGTAAATCAGTTATTCCTGATTTAGAAATAGCCACTGCAAATGCCCCAAGCATTGCATAATTAAGTGCAATACTTGCACCTCCACCAAGACCACTACTAAAAGCATCAATTGTATCAAGTAAAGATAAACCTGAAACTAAACCTCCAATAATAGCACTAAAAATTAAAGCAATAACTACATTGATTCTAAATAGACTCAAAGCAATCATAAGTAGTACTGCAACAACAACGGGATTAAACATAGTGTTCCTTGTGTAAGTATTTTATTTAGTTATTTAAAATAGATAAATAACACATTAAATGTAAATTAATTACTTTTTATTATATTGTTTTTTTATTTAATATTGAGATAAGAGAAGAGAGTTTTACTCTAATTTTAGGTTAAAACAATATAATTTTATCTTCAAAATTATTTAAGAGAGCTGAATTTATGACAAAAGAAGAAGAACAAGAATTTATTGAAAAGATTAAAGAAACAATTATGCCATATGCTCAAAATATGACAGAAGAACAAATAAAAAGTTTAGTACAAACTGTACAAAATCAAAATCAAAGTTTACCATCAGGTTTTGCAGATATGCTATTAGAGCAAATTAGGTTTTTAAAATATGGTAAAGAGAGTTAACTCTTTTTATCTACTTTTACTACAATTTTAAATAAAAATAATATAATTCCAGTCTTAAATTATACTAAATAATAAGGTAAACCAATGAATAGTTATCTTAAAACAATAACAGCACTTACTATATGTGCATTTATTAGTGGTTGTGCAGCTACTAATACACCAACAAACAATAATATAAAAGATACTACTAAACAAGAACAGTATCAAGAAAAAACCAATAAAAAAATAGAAAATAAAGAACAAATTGATAAAAAAGAAAAAAAAGAGCAAGAAATTAAAAGTGCAGAAAAAGAACAAAAAGAGGAACAGGTCAAAATTATAAAACAGATTGTAAAAAAAATTATAATTAAAAAACCTGTTATAAAAGACTCTATGATTGTAATAGGTACAGCTGAAAAAGTTTATATTCCATCTTCAGATATATTATTAAAAGCAAAAATAGATACAGGTGCAACAACATCATCAATGCATGCTTTAAATATAAAAGAGTTTGAAAGAGATGGAAATAAATGGATAAAGTTTGATTTACAAGATAAAGATGGAAATTTAATAAATAAAAATCTTCCACTACATAGAATCGTAAAAATAAAACGACATGGCACAAAAAATCAAAAAAGATATGTTGTGCAAATGAAAATAAATCTTGCTAATATTAGCCAACTTGTTGAAGTATCACTAACAAACAGAAGTAAATTTACATATCCTGTATTAATTGGGAAAAACTATTTAAATGGTCTATTTTTAGTCGATGTTTCAAAAAAATATATAACTAAACCTAAAATGAGTAAAAATGAAATCAAAAAATAATATAATCATCTTTTCATTTCTTTTAATTCTTGCAGCCTTGTCTCTTATGACATACAAAATCAAATATCTTAATTTTCCTTTATTCCAAGATGAAACGGTTAATATTTGGAATATTGAAGCAAAAATTACTTTTAATGCAAGAAAAGAGCAAAGTGCTTCTATTTCTATGACTTTACCATCAAAACAAGATGGATTAATGATTATAAATGAAGAGTCAAGTTCTGCAAACTTTGGATACTCAAATAGTTTCATAAATGGTTTAAAAAAAGGAAATTGGACAAAAAGAGAAGTTCAAGGTGAACAAGTACTATACTATTCAATTGATGTAATTAAAGATCCTTTTTTTAAAGCAGAACAAAAAGATGAGATAGATGAAGAGATTTTTAGAAAAGAGGTATCAACTGCATTTGTACAAGCTTCAACTTCATTATTAAACAGTATTTATGAAAAAAGTGCAAATGGTGTTAGTTTTACATCACTGTTGATAAAAGAGTTTAACTTAAAAGAACCATCTCAAGCAACAACAATGATAAAAAACAACTTTATGAAAACAAATAAACAAAAAAGAGATACTTTAGTTCAATTAATAGATAAAATGGGATATAAAGTAAGAACAATTGGAGCATTATATTTAAAAGATAGACAAAGAAATATTGAATTAACTCCAATGCTTGAAGTTTTTTATAAAGATAAATGGCATTTATTTGATATAAACAAAGGCGAAATATCAAAAAACAGTAATATTTTTATTTGGCAAAGGGGTTCTCAGTATTTATTAGATGCAGAAGGAGTTAGAAATTCAGATGTTAGATTTTCTGTAACAAAAAATATTGTTCCAGCTAGAAGTGCAGCATTATCAAAAGATGTAAAAAACCAAAATACACTATTAGACTTTTCATTGTTTGTACTACCTAATGAAGCTCAAAATACATTTAAACTACTTTTACTTGTACCTCTTGGTGCATTAGTGGTAGTAATTATGCGAGTTTTTATAGGAATTAAAACATCAGGAACATTTATGCCTATTTTGTTGTCAATGGCATTTATTGAAACTCAACTTCTTCCTGGTATTTTGATGTTTATTTTAGTAGTTACCATTGGACTTATTGTAAGGTCATACTTATCTTATTTAAATCTTTTATTAGTAGCAAGGATATCTGCTGTACTAATTGTAGTTGTAGGAATTATGGCATTTGTTGCTATATTATCACAAAAATTAGGACTTCAGTATGCTACAAGCATTACATTTTTCCCAATCATCATTTTAGCTTGGACAATAGAAAGAATGTCTATTATTTGGGAAGAAGATGGACCTAAAGAGGTTCTTTTACAAGGAGGTGGCTCACTACTTGTATCAATTCTAGCATTTTTTGCAATGACAAATAGTGTACTTAGCTTTATTACATTTAATTTTCCTGAGGTTTTATTAGCTGTACTTGGAATAATTATACTACTTGGAAGATATAGTGGATATAGATTAAGTGAACTTTATAGATTTAAATCAATGGTTGATTAAGATGATATTTGCAAACCCTTTTAAGCTAAAAGAACTTGGTATACTAGGTATGAATAATAGAAATATCAACTATATAGGTAAGTTAAACAAAAGAAAAAACTTTCCTTTAGTTGATGATAAGTTAAAAACTAAACAAATTGCACAAGAACATAATATTGCAGTGCCTGAATTATTAGGTTTTATAGAGTATCAAGTACAAATTGATAATTTTAAACACTATATAAAAGATGAAAATGGATTTGTTATCAAACCAGCACAAGGAAGTGGTGGAAAAGGAATTTTAGTTATAGTAAAAACTATTGGAAATAAGTTTATTAAGCCAAATGGAGTTGAAGTTGGATACTCTGATATTAAAAGACACATTTCAAATATATTAAGTGGACTTTACTCGCTTGGTGGGAAAAATGATGTGGCAGTTTTTGAAAAACTTGTAGAGTTTGATAATGTATTTGATGGTTTTAGTTTTGAGGGAGTTCCTGATGTTAGAGTTGTTGTTTATAAAGGTTATCCCGCTCTTGCTATGATGAGATTATCTACTTCAAATAGTGATGGAAAAGCAAATCTTCATCAAGGTGCGGTAGGCGTTGGTATTGATATTAAAACAGGAAAAGCTTTAAATGCAGTTCAGTTTGATAGACCCGTACAAGTTCATCCTGATACACAAAAACCTCTAAAAGAGTTAAAAGTTCCTTTTTGGGATGATATACTACTTCTTGCTTCAAAATGCTATGATATGACTAATATGGGTTATTTAGGTGCTGATATTGTAATTGATAAAAATAAAGGTCCATTAGTTTTAGAACTTAATGCAAGACCAGGTTTAGCTATACAAATAGCAAATGGTATTGGTGCTCAAACAAGATTTAAAAAAATTGATGAAGTTAAATATAAAGAGTCTGCCCCAGAAAAAAGAGTACTTTTTTCTAAGACAAACTTCTAAAAGTAAGAATTAAATATATTCTTACTTTTTACCATACTCTCTTGCTCCAATATTACCATATCTATGATATGAATGAGAAATACTTTGTTCTTTGAAATAATTTAGTAATTCTATTCTTCCTTCCATCATCGGTTTCATTCTTACAATAAATGTTCCAAGATGTTTACTTGCAGCTTCAAATATAGACTCTGGAACTTTTGATATGTCAGAATAAATTACTCTTTCATAATTTCCAATTACATCAGCAAGCTTTTCATTTGTATGTTTAACAATTCTATCTTTTGAAGTAAATAAAACTGTCGCATTTTTCAAAAACTCTTCTATTTTTTCATTATTATCAATTGATACTGTAAAGTGTACCCCAGATATTTTTGCAGCTAAAATTCTACTTATAACATCAAAAAAATTATCATCATTACTTACTCTAATAATTACTCTGTTTAAAGGAAGATACCTAAAATGATTATCTTCACCTCTTACTTTAACATAATCTTTTTCAACACTAAATTCTGTATGAAAATTATGATAATATGATTGTACTGCTACTTCAAGTTTTTCAAAATCATCTTTTTCATTTGTATACTTATCTTTGCAATGACTTATAAATCTAGTAAGATCTGTGTGAAAGTTTTTTATAATTTCAGGTTTACCAACTTCTTCAAAATCAACAAATTGTGTTATGTAGTTATAAATACCGACTTTTCTTCCTGCTCCAATTGCTGATTTACCCATTCCACCAAAAGGTTGTCTTAAAACAATAGCACCTGTTGTTCCTCTGTTTATATAAAGATTTCCAGCTTTAATATTTTCTCTCCAGTAATTAACTTCTCTTTCATCTAAAGATTCAATTCCAGAAGTTAATCCATATCCAGTCGCATTTACAATATCAACAGCATGTTTTACATTTCTTGCTTTAATAACTGCTAAAACTGGTCCAAAAAGTTCATTCATATGAATAAAACTACCCTCTTTTACATTCCATTTAATTGAGGGTTTTAACATATACTCATTATCTTCTGCATAAGATGGCTCTAATGCCCACTCTTCGCCCTCTTCTAGATTTTCGATTGCTTCTTTTAATTTTCCAGAGACACTATTTGCTAAAGTTCCAATTCTATTTTTTAAATCCCAAATAGAGCCAACACTCATTGATTTTGCCGTATCTATTAATGCTTTTTTAAAGTTTTCATCATTATAAACTTCTTCTTCTAATACAAGCAATGATGTAGCACTACATTTTTGTCCAGAGTTTCCAAATGCACTTTGACAAACATTTTTAATTGCTTGATCTCTATCTGCCATATTTGTAACAATTGTCGCATCTTTTCCACCTGTTTCTGCAGTTAATAATAAATCAGGTCTTGTTTTAAGCATTGAGGCAGCTGTGTCTTCTCCTCCTGTTAAAATTACATAATCAACATCTTTATTAGCAACTAAATGCTCACCTGCTAATACTCCAGGACAAGGAACAAATTGTAATACATTTTTAGATATTCCAGCATCCCAAAAACACTTGCACATTTCATAAGCTGTTAAGGCTGCAACTGTAGCAGGTTTAATAATTACTGTATTTCCAGCTGCTAAAGTAGCTGCTACACCTCCTAAAGGAATTGCTACAGGGAAATTCCATGGAGGAATTACAACACCAACACCTTTTCCTTTAAACTTTAAATTTGTATACTCTTCAAAATATCTTGAAGAGTGTGCATAAAACTCAATAAAATCAACAGCTTCACTAACTTCTACATCAGTTTCTGTAAATACTTTTCCAACTTCTGCAGCTGCTACACCTATTAAATCTCCTCTTCTTTCACGAACTTTTATAGCTGCTTGTTTTAAAAGTTCATGTCTTTGAGCATAAGTTTTACTTCTCCATCCATCAACATCAGCTTTTGCTGTTTCAACTGCTCTTTTTAAATCATCTTCATTTGCCATAGCAAACTTACCTGCTAAAACTTCATCTTTTAGTTGAGATTTATCTATTGCTTTATAGACTTTTCTTCCTGTAACTATCTCTTTACCTGCAACTACTATAGGCTTTGTTTGATGCTCGCTATCTTTAGAGAATTTCCATTTTTTTACAATCTCTTTAGCCCATTCTTGATTTTGAGATAAAATAAAATCTGTATCTGGTTCTGCGTGATATTCACTTGTATCATAAGATGAATTGTTAAAAGTATCCCATTTTTCAGTTAATCTATTTTGTGTTCTAAAACTACCTACAAATGTTTCCTCTTCCAACTCAAATGACTTAATAAATAATGCTTTTTGTTCATTCCAATCTTTTGTTCCAACTTTTAATCCAAAAGAGTATCTAATAAAATTATTTGGTCCTGTATTTTCATCTAACCTTCTAACTAAATATGCAATAGCATTTGTAAACTGCTCTTTTGCAGCAGTTGGTGCATATAAAATAACATCTTTTGAAATTTCATTGATTGCTAATCTTGCTGATTCACTCATTCCTTCTAACATTTCTAAAGTATGAAATTTAGTAGTTGCATTATGTTCTGCTAAAACTGTTGCAAATGCTAGTTCAAATAGATTGTGTGAAGCTGTTCCTACATGCATGTAAGCAGCATTGTCTTTATCAAGAGCAAACTTAACCATTCTTTTATAGTTTGCATCACTATGGCTTTTATTTGTATATGTCACCATATCCCAGTGCTTTTGAGAGGCTTCTGTCTCTTCCATCTCCATATTAGCACCTTTTACTAATCTAAACTTAATAGGACTTCCACCCTCATTTACTCTTTGTTTAGCCCATTGACATAAATCTTTTTGTACTAAAAATGAATCAGGAATATAAGCTTGAAGAACAATTCCTGCATAAAAATCTTTAAATTGTGGTAATGATAATGTTCTTTTAAATACTTCAACAGTAATTGCCAAATCCTTATACTCTTCCATATCAAGATTAATAAATTTATTAGATTTTGTCCCATCAGGGGCAATATATGGATATTTCTTTGCTTGTTCATAAATTCTTGTTAATTTTTTAACTAAAGTAGTAACAGTACCTTCAAAATCCATTGAATTAATTTGAGAATAAATTGTTGATATTTTAATAGATATATAATCAATATTTGGATTTTCTAAAGCTTTTAAATATTTTTGAATTCTTTCTTCTGCTTCATTTTCTCCAAGAACAACTTCACCAATAAGATTAATATTAATTCTTGTTCCCTCTTTTTTTCTTTTTTCTAGATGTTCATTAAAAGGTTCATCTTCACCTTTTATTACAACTGTTTTTGTATCTTCTCTAATTTCATTAACAAATAAAGGAACTGAAAGATCTGGCAAGTATTTACCAAAGTTTTGGAAAAGCCATAAAAGTGTTTTATCTTTAGTAGTAAAAAAATGTGCCATTCCATGCTTTTCAAGTAAGAAAATTATTTGATCAGCTACTCTTTTGTTTGAGTTTGTTCTAAAACACTGATCCATTAACTCAATCAAAAGTGCTTTATCTTGTGGATGAGCAAGCATCTTTTTCATTTTTATAGAAAACTCTTTATCCCAATCACTTACAAGTGTAGTTGCTTTATTTTGCCATCTTTCTGCTAGATTTATACTTTTTTCTATTAATTCTTGTTCATTTTTCATGCAATATCCTTAAAATTAATTGTATTTTAAATAAATTTTAAGTAGCTTTACACGCACTTTAATGTGTTTGAGGGTACAACCGCCAAGTATGCCCTCATGCTACTTATAACCTAATGCTTTTTGCCTAAATATGCTTCTTGAATTGCTTTTGAATTTAACAACTCTTCTGATGTTCCCTCATGAGTTATTTTTCCAACTTCAAGTACATAACCTCTATTTGCTAACTTTAATGCAGCTTTTGCATTTTGTTCAACTATTAAAACTGTTACTCCACTTAAAGCAATCTCTTTTATTGCCTTAAATATTGACTTAATTAAAATAGGTGCAAGACCTAAACTTGGTTCGTCTAATATAAGAAGTTTTGGTTTACTCATAATAGCTCTACCAATTGCTAACATTTGTTGCTCACCTCCACTTAAAGTACCAGCAAGCTGTTTTCTTCTCTCTTTTAATCTTGGTAAAATATCATAAATCCACTCCAATGTTTCCTTATCATGGTCTTTTAAAGTATATGCTCCCATCATAAGGTTTTCTTCAACTGTAAGTGTTCCAAAAACTCTTCTTCCCTCAGGTGAGTGAGACATGCCTAAACTTACAATATCATGTGCTGCTGTATTTGTAATATCGTTTTTATCAAAAATAATATTTCCTGATTTAGGTTTTAATAAGCCAGAAATTGTTTTTAAAGTTGTTGTTTTACCAGCCCCATTTGCTCCAAGAATTGTTACAACTTCACCTTTATGAACTTTTAAAGAGATTCCTTTAATTGCAGCAATTGCTCCATAACTTACATGTAAATCTCTTACATCTAATAAAATTTCATTTTGCATTACTCTTCATCCTCATCATCATCACTACCAATATAAGCTTCAATTACTCTTGGATCATCTTGAACAAAATCTGGTTCACCTTGAGATATCTCTTTTCCAAAATTAATTACAGTTATATAATCTGTTAGTTTCATAACCATATCCATATCATGTTCAATCATCATAATTCCAAGTCCCATTTGCTTAATCTTTAAAATGATATTTGTAAGTTCTATTGTCTCATTTTCATTTAAACCAGCTGCTGGTTCATCTAATATTAAAAGTTCTGGTTCAGCAGCTAGTGCTCTTGCCATTTCTACTTTTCTTTGATTTCCATATGATAAATCACCTGTTGGAATCATTGCAAACTTTGTAAGATTAAAAAAGTCCATAAGCTCTTCTACTTTTTTCCAACTTTTGTCATTGTCTTTTTTGTAAAAAGGAGTATGAATAATAGAGTGATACCATTTTTGTTTTGATTTTGTATGACATCCAGCCATTATATTTTCTGCTACACTCATCTCTTTAAAAAGTCTAATATTTTGGAAAGTTCTTAAAACACCTTTTTGAGCAATTTTATGTGCTGACATTCCTGTAATATCTTCACCTTTATATTTAATAGTTCCTTTTTCAGGTTTATAAATTCCAGTTACGCAGTTAAATAGTGTAGTTTTTCCAGCTCCATTTGGACCAATAATTCCATAAATTTGTCCAGGTTTAACTTTGATAGTCAAATCATCAATTGCAACTAATCCAAAGAATAGTTTTGAAACATTTTCAATCTCTAATACATATTTCATTACTTTTCTCCTTTAAGCTTAGCTGCTTTTCTTTTTAAATAGTTTGGAATATTTCCAAAAGTCGCAGGCCAAACACCATTTGGTCTTAAAATCATTGTCAAAATCATTGCAGCACCAAAAATTAAATATCTTGATTCTTTAAACTCTGTAAATAACTCAGGAAGTACAAACATAACAAATGTACCAATAATAATACCAGGAAGTGAAGCAGAACCACCAACAAGTACAATTGCAAAGAACATAACAGATTGCATAAAGTTAAATGATTCCGGAGATACAGCTGAATACTGAATAGCAAATACGCAACCAGCAGCTCCTGCTATTGCTGCACCTAAAGCAAAAGCAAATAGTTTGTAATAAGAAACATTTATTCCCATTGATTTTGCTGCAATTTCATCTTTATTTATATAATAAAGTGCTCTTCCATATTTAGAGTTATCTAAATTTCTAATTATAAATAAAGTAATAATTAATAAACCAAATGCAATATAATATATTGAGATTTGAGAAAATAATTCATATCCAAAAATTCTTACCACGTCTATTCCAAAAATTCCATTTGGTCCACCTGTTAAATCAAAAGGATTATTAGATAATACTTGTTCAAAAATAATATTAAATCCAATTGTGGCAACAAGTAAATAATCACCTCTTAGATGAATAATAGGACCTGCTAATAAAATAGAAACAATAACTGGTAATATAATAGCAAATGGTAAAGTCTCAATAATTTCAAGTCCAAAGTGAACATTTAAAATTGCAGTTGCATAAGCACCAATACCAAAAAATATTGCATGCCCCATATTAAAAATACCAGCTCTTCCTAAAATAATATCTTGAGAAAAAGCTACAACTGCAAAAATTAAAAATGTAATTCCAATACTTAACCAAGCAGAATCAACTAAAAACGGGAAAAATGCCATAACAGCAATAAATAATGTTGCTATAATTGTTGTTTTATTCATTATACTTTCTCCGCTGTTTTTTCACCAAGAATACCCGTTGGTCTAACAATTAAAATTATAATTAAAAGCATAAAAGTAAATGTTTCAGCCCACTCTGTTGATATATATCCTGATATCATTGCATTAAATAATCCTAGTAATAAACCTCCAAGCATTGCTCCTGGGATATTACCAATACCACCTATAATTGCTGCAATAAAAGCATTTAATCCATAAAGCCAACCCATATCAAAAGTAAGACCTCTATAATAAATACCAATAAATAATCCACCTACAGCACCCAATGCTGAACCAACTATAAAAATAATAGTAATAATTCTATTTACATTAATACCCATTAGTTTTGCTGCATCTTGATCAATTGCAGTTGCACGAATTGCAGTTCCAATTTTTGTTTTATTAATAAAAAAGTATAAAGCTATCATTAGTATAGCTGATAAAATCAAAATCAATACTTGAGTAAATGTCAAAATTACTCCACCAATTTCCCAAATAGTATTTGGTAATAAATCAGATGGAAAAATTTTCATATTTGGGCCCCAAATTAGCATAATTGCATTTTGAATTACAAGGGATGCACCCAATGCTGAAACAACGGCACTTAATCTTGGTGCCGTTCTTAAAGGCCTATAGGCAAGACGCTCAAGAAGAACACCTACAAATGCAACAATAATTGCTGTAAATAAAAATATAATTACTACATTAATCAATGAATTTGCACTAGCTCCAAAAAACTGAGAAAATATTGTAAGCCCTACATAAGCAGAAAAGGCAACCAAGTCACCGTGTGCGAAGTTAATTAACTTCATCACACCGTAAACCATTGTATAACCTAAAGCTACTAATGCATATAAACTTCCAATAGTTAAACCATTAATTAACTGTTGAAGAAAAGTATCCATTATTTACCTTATTTCCCTAAAACTTTATATGAACCATCTTTTTGAATTTCATAAACCATAAACTCAGCTCCAATTCTTTCACCATCTTCTCTAAAAGTAACTGGTCCAGTAATTCCTGGAAAGTCTTTTAGATTATGTAAAAAATCAGAGATTTTTTTAGTATCAAAAGATTTTGTTTGTTCAACTCCATGCATAATTGCTCTTAAGCCATCTGCATTAACAACTGCCCAAATTGAAGGTGGTTTCATATTATATGTATCTTCGTAAGCTTTTAAGTATTTTTTAGCTTCTTTATATGGTAAGATATCTGGTGTTGGGAAGTTAATTAATACTGTACCCTCAGCTGCACTTCCTGCTAATTTTAAGAAGTCTGGATTATCATTTGAATCTCCACCAACAAAATCAGCATCAATTCCAAGTTGTTTTTGTTGAGATCTTAAAAGACCTCCATCAGTATAATAACCTGAGTAGTAAATTACATCTGGATTCATTGATTTAATTTTTGTAAGCATTGCAGTAAAGTTTTGAGTACCTGATTTAATTTTCCCTCTAAAGATTACATTTCCACCAATTTTTTTAATTGATTCTTCTGTTGCATCACCAAGACCTTCTGAATATGATGAATAATCAGATAAAACAACTATTCTTTTATAGTTTTTTTGATTTATAAAATAGTCTGCTGTAAAATCACTTTGTGCAGAGTTTGGAAATGAATTTCTAAAAAAAGTCCAATATTTTCTTTTAATTAGTGAGTCACTAGTTCCATCACTTGTTTGTAATATTTTATTTCTATAATATGTTGCTTGTGCTGCTTCTGTTGCACCTGATGTATAAGAACCAATTACAGCAAAAACACCAGCATTTACAAGTTTTCTAGCACAAACTGCAGCTTTTTGAGCTTTAGCTTCATCATCACAAGTTACTACTTCAATTTGTTTACCAAGTAAGCCACCTTGTGCATTTTTTTCATTAACTATAAGCTTTACAAACTGTTCAATTCCTTGACCCTCATTTGCATACTTTCCTGTAATTGGTGCTTGAACACCAATTTTTACTGTATCTGCAAGTAAACTTGAACTTGCAACTGTTGCACAAAAAGCAATTGCTTTTGCAACATTTTTGATTTTTCTCATTTTTTCTCCTTTATTTTATTTAAATTTTGGCTCGATTATATAACAACAAACTGCCCATTCACCAATATTTGGTATAATATTTATCTTGCCTCCTTCTAATCTTGATTGTAAGTTTTCAAATGAGTTTACTATTTTATCAAAAGATTCTATAATCTCTTTTATTCTTTGTTCGCTTTTTTTTCTAGCACTACTTGAAATATCTAAATAAAATGCAAAAATACCATAGTCTAAAGTAGAATCCTCTAAGCTAGTTCGATAAAGCATCTTACATATTTTTTCAATCTCATATTTGTACTCTTCTTTTACATTTCTAACACCATTTTTTAAACTCATAATAACCCTTGATATAGAGTCATTATCACTTTTATGTTCAAATCTTTCATCTAAAGTCAAACACAAAACATCTTGTGTTAGATATCTTTGTTTCATAAACTCTCTAAAAGTATTTCTTGATGGTAAAGAGCATCTAAGAATATCTGCAATTGTTGCATCAATAAAAATCTCTGGAGCATTTTTTAATTTTGCTATTTCTTGTGATACATGAATAGTTAAGAATCTAGGTGGAGCGTATGATAAATATAGTTCATCAGCAGTCCAAAAAGTAAAATTATTTTTAGCAGTTATAATTCCATCAATAACGCATTTAACAATTTCATCTTGCGAGGGGAAATTATTCATCTATTTTCTCCTTCATAGTTTTCATCAACCTCTTCTAAAATACCACTTTCATATAATATATCTTCAATAAGTCTATTTTTAGAAATATTAATTTCATTTGATAATATAATAAGTGCATTATCTAACTTTTTATCAATCTTAATTGTTAGTTGAGATATCTCTTTTTTGCCATTTTTTGTATGTTTATCAATAACACTTCTAATTATATTTCTTTTATGTTTTTGTTTTGCCATTAGCTAAAAATTCCTAATAAAAATTTAGTAGTACTAAAAGTAGTACCAAAAACTTATATCATTATTTCACAGCAAAACTTAACTGAATCTTAATTTTTATGTCATTATTGTGTATTTTTTAACCAATTTACAACTTTTCTGTATATTTTCAATAAAATGCTATTCTTGTGCTACTTTTGATCTTTTTTGTTGAATAACTAAACCTAAAATAATTAAGCCCAAACCAAACAAAGTTGATAAATAAATTTTTTCTCCTAAGATAAAATAGATAAATATTAAAGATAAAAAAGGTGAAATAAATATCAAATTAGCAATTTTAGAAGTACTTGTTGTATATTGCATAGCTTTTAACCAAAGCATAAAAGTAATTCCCATCTCAAAAATACCCACATATGAAGCTGCTATTATTCCTTTTAGTTCAGGAATAAAAAATCCATCTGTAAAATACAAATAACAAATAATAAAAGGTAATGCAATTAAAAAGTTAGAAAATAGTCCAACTTCTGGATATGCTTTTGACTTTGTATTAAAAATCCAATACATTGCCCATAAAACTGTACTAAATAAAGCAAGACCTACCCCATAAAGATTTGAAAAATTTAATGAAAATGGCTCTCCTCTTGTAGAAATAACAAGTACACCAAAATAGCATATAATTCCTGCAACAATATCTGATAAAGTTAATTTTTGCTTTAAAAATGGAACAGCAAGGTATGCTAACATAAGTGCCCAAGTATAATTGATTGCTTGTGCTTCTTGTGCAGGCAATAAATCATATGCTTTAAATAAAACCAAATAGTATAAAAAAGGATTTAAAACTCCCATCATAAGAGTTAATTTAAAATTACTCTTTATATGAGTTTTTACTAAATTTAATCTTTTTTCATATAGTAAAATTATAAATAAAACAATTGTAGAAGCAACAGAAGCTAATAATACTAACATTTCAGGAGTTAAAAACTCTAATGAAATTTTAAAAGCAGTTGCAACAGTTGACCATAAAAATATAGCAAGTAAGGCAAATTTATATGCTTTTGAATTTGATTTTATATCACATCCTTTAAGTTTAGCTAAAAAAATAACATGAAATAACAAAATTTATAGTTTATTTACTTTTCATTAAGATTAGTTTAACTCTATTTATCTAATAATTTTATAAAGATAAAAGTATTAGGACAATATATGAATAAATATAAACAACTACAAAAAGAATCTAGTGCTTTAAATATACTTTTTATTGAAGATGATGAAGATCTAAGACATCAAAGTGAAAAAATTTTCAAAACTCTTTTTAATCAAGTTGATTTAGCAAATGATGGGAAAGAAGGTTTAGAAAAATATTTAAAGTTCTATGAAGAAAAGAATTATTATTATGACATAGTAATAACAGATATAAAAATGCCTAAAAAAAATGGTATTGAATTAACAAAAGATATTCTTAAAATAAATAAAGATCAAGATGTAATTGTAATTTCTGCTTATGAAGACTCAAAATATCTTATTGAGTTAATAAACTTAGGAGTTAATAATTTTGTACAAAAACCTTTAATTATTGATCAGTTAATTGATCCTTTATTAAATATATGTAAAAGAATAAATAACTCAAAAGAGGCTTCTGAAAAAGTATTTTTTATAGAAAATTTTGTTTGGGATAAAGAGAATAAAACATTATTAAAAAAAGGTCAAGAAGTAAAGCTATCTTCAAGTGAAACAGTTTTACTAAATTTACTAATAAATAACCCATATATAACATTTTCAAATGAAGATATTTATAATACACTATTTAGTGATAAGTATGACAAAGAATTAAGTATTGATTCTATTAAATCTTTGATTAAAAGAATTAGAAAAAAGATTCCAACAGATATGATTAAAAATATTTACGGAGAAGGTTATCGAGTAAATAAAGATATTTTTGTAGAACCATAATAGACCTATAATACTATACAATGCTTTTTTGTATAATACTTAATATTCTTAAGATATTACTATAAAAGTTTAATCCACTTCACTTCGTTATAATGAAATAAATAGTAGATACATTATTTTATCATAAATTAATGAAGTGTTGATATAATTCCGTCCCAAAAAAAAATATAAAGGTTTTAAAAGTGAGAATTACACTCACTCATAAAGAGTTACACGAATTACAAAAACTTTGTTTAGAAAATGATAACCATGAATTATTTAATAAACTTTCACACGAAGAGCATAAATCTATAAAAAGTAGAACTGTAAAAAAAACAAAAGCTACTCAAAAAGCTACAAAAGTAAGACAAGATACAGCAAGAAAAAAAATTGAAAGTACAGTAAATATGATGAGACTATTCAATCAAAAAATAACTGTTTATAGTGTTGCAAAAGAGGCTCAAGTTAGTTATAACACTGCTAATAAATATAAAGAGTATATTCAAAGAAATGCTCATTAATTTTAAGCTTAAAATCCATAATCTACCCAATTAGATTTAAATTATATAAAAATATTAATATTATCATTCAAAAAGTTGCATATTTGCATAGTTTTTGATAAGATTTTGCATTAATTTTGGAGAATAAATATGAGAAATTTTATTAGTTATAAACAATCTTTAGAAATATTAGAAAAAATAGATATAAAAACACCACCAATTGAAAAAATGTTTTTAACACAAGCATTAGGATATGTAATAGCAGAAGATATTATTGCAGACCATAACAGTCCAGAGTTTGCAACTTCAGCAATGGATGGCTATGCTTTAAAAGCAGAAGATTTAATAAAAGAAAAAATAAAAGTAATAGATAAAAATCCAGCAGGAAGTGTAGTAGAATCAGTTGTTACAAATGGAGTATGTATTAAAACTTTTACAGGTTCACTAATGCCTAAGGGAAGTGATACTTTAATTCCTATTGAAAATGTTGAAGTAAATGAAGATGAAATAAAAATTGTAAAAAAAGTTCCTTTTGGCTTTGCAGTAAGAGATATTGGAGAAAACTATAAAAAAGATGAGGTTCTTATAAAAAAAGGAACAATTGTAAGTTTTGCAGAAGTTGGTGTATTAGCATCTCTTAATATTGCACAAGTTCCTGTATTCGTTCCTCCAACAGTTGCAATTGCAAGTACAGGTAGTGAAATATTAGATTTAGGTCAAATCCAAACAAATGATTCACAAATTAGAAGTTCAAATCATCTGACTATTGAAGCTTTATGTAAAAAAGCAGGTGCTAATACTATACAAATGGGAATAGTAAAAGATGATATAGATTCTATTACACAACTATTACAAAAAGGTCTTGAAAAAGCTGATATTGTTATAACAACAGGTGGAGTTAGTGTTGGAGATTATGATTTTGTTCAAGATGTAATAAAAGATAAATTAAAAGCCCAAGTATTATTCCATGGAGTTACAATCAAACCAGGAATGCATCTTTTAGCAGCTATTAAAGATGGAAAATTAATTATTGCTCTTCCAGGTTTTGCTTACTCTTCAACTGTTTGTGCTATTTTATATGTTCTTCCTTTTATTTATAGATTAAAACAAACAAATCAAAGCTTACCAATAGTAAAAGCAAAAATCAATGAAGACTTTCCAAGAAGAATGCCAAAAACAGTCTTTACAGCTTGTAATGTTGAATATAAAGATGGAATTTATCAAGTTAATTTTGAAGGTAAGAAAAAAGGAACAAGTGCAATATTAACAAATATGCTTGAAAGTCCTGCTTTATTAATTCAAGAAGATGATAGTAAAGATATTAAAGCTGGAGATATGGTAGATATTTTACTATTAAACCAATTAAAATGATACAAATGCAAAAAGTATATAAAGTATATTTTTTACTAACTCTTTGTGTACTTTTTTGGTCTGGAAACTTTATTTTAGGAAGATTTATAAAAGATGAAATAGAACCTTTAGAACTTGCTTATTTTAGATGGGTTCTTGCTTTTATTTTAATTCTTCCTTTTTCCGTAAAATATATGAATATTAAAAAGTGTATAAAAAGTACAAAAGAGCACTTTTTAATACTATCAATTTTAGCAATTTTAGGAATAAGCTTATTTAATACAATTGTTTATATTGCTTTACAAACAACACAAGCTACAAATGCTCTTTTAATTAATTCTGTAACTCCATTACTTGTTCTTATTTTAGGAGTGATTATATTAAAAAATCCTATTAATAAGATTCAAATTTTAGGTTTCTTATCCTCTACATTTGGAGTTATATTTTTAGTTTTAGAAGGAAATATTGCAAAAATTTTAGAATTGAATTTAAAAAATGGAGATTTGTGGATAATATTAAGTGCTACAATTTGGGCTTTATACTCAATTTTACTTAGATTCAAACCAAAAGAGTTAAATCATGTTGAACTTTTTACCACTTTAGTTTTTTTAGGAGTTATATATCTTAGTCCTATTTACTTTTATCAAGGATATAGTATTCAAAGAGAAATTATAATGATAAAACAAAATTGGCCAATTATTATTTATGTATCTTTTTTTGCTTCAGTATTATCATTTTATTTTTGGAATAATGCAATTGCACAAATTGGTCCTGAAAAGTCAAGTCAATTTGCACATCTAATGCCTTTGTTTGGAGCTATTTTAGCTTATTTCTTTTTAGGTGAAAAAGTAGAACTTTATCATTTATTTGGTGCTTGCTTTATAGCAATAGGTATTTACCTATCACTATTTTTATCTAAAAGGTAATTATTCATCTTGCCTTGGATCAAGCTCAGGCAACTCAGCCCCTGATGCAACTGGCATATTTACAAAAGTACTTAAATCATCATCGGCAATTCTCTTTTTAGAAAGAGAATAAAAACATAAAAATAAGCCTAAAATTCCAAAGCATGAAAACAAAAACTGTGGCATATAACTTAATCCAAATCCAATAAGTAAAGGTGAGATAAAAGAGCCAATACCATAAGCAAAAAGTAAAGCTCTACTTATTTCTACAATATCTTTATTCTCATCTACAACATCATTTGCTCTTGCTACTGCTAAAGGATATACTGAAAAGATTGAAAAACCTAATAAGAATCCTAAAATATATAAAGTTTGTTCATCTAAATTAAAAATTATAAATAAAGTTGAAATAACAGCTGAAAAAAATGCTGAAAATGCAATAAGTTTTCTTCTTCCATACTTATCAGATAAAAGTCCTATTGGCCATTGTGAAATCAATCCACCAATCAATGTAATAAGCATAAAATAAGAAACAACTTCAATTGATTGTCCTTGCATTAATATATAAACAGGAACCATAGTAAAAAATCCACCAACAAAAAATCCACCAATAAAACTTGAAACAGTAGCAAGTGGAACAATTGAAAAGATTTTTGGAACACTATATTTTTCAAATTCTGCAAGTTTAGGCTCTTTTATTTTTGTTAAGGCAATAATAACTACTGAAAAAAGTACTAAAACTGAACCTATTGTAAAAATAGCCTGTTTAAAATGCTCATCAATATTTAAAAAAAGCTGTCCAATAGCAGTAGAGAGATAAAAAATTATAGTATAAATAGCTAAAATCTTTCCCCTATCCTTTTCACTGCTTTTCTCATTTAGCCAACTTTCAAGTATAATTAAAAGTCCAAAAAACGAAAAACCTGAAATTAATCGTAAAAAAGCCCATAGAATCTCATTGAAAAATACAGAATGAAGTAAAAAAGAGACTACCATAATAGAGGCAAATGCAGCAAAACTTCTTATGTGCCCTACTGTTGAGATAATTTTTTGGCTAAAAATAGAAGAGCTTACAGCTCCTAGAAAAAATGACGCATTAATAATACCAATTACTGTATTACTAACTTGCAACTCTTTAAGATACACCCCAACAAAAGTTAATATCATCCCATATCCTATTGCTAAAAAAGCAATTGAAAAGAAAAGTGATGATATAGGAAATAAAATTTTTCTTAATGTCATGGAAACAAATCCTTATTAATAGTTTTGTTTAAATAGTATTATATTCAATTATATATGATTTGTAATATTTATTTGCTTATTTGGTTTCACACCTAATTGTATAAACTCTTGACTTTTACTTAAAAGGTTACCTTTACCTTTTGAAAGCTTGTTTAATGCACTATCATAAGACTTTGAAGTTCTATTAATATGCATTCCTATATCTTCAATATCTTTTACAAACAATGCAAATTTGTCATATAAGTTTGCTGCTTTTTTAGAAATTAGTTCTGCATTTTGATTTTGATACTCTATTTTCCAAATATTTTCTATTGTTCTTAAAGATACATATAAAGTTGATGGAGAAACAAGCATTATATTATTTTCAAAAGCTAGTTTAAAAAGATTATTTTCATTTGAGATTGCAAGTAAAAAAGCAGATTCAATTGGTATAAACATTAGTACAAAATCTAAAGTTCTAACTTCTTTGATATCTTCATATCTTTTTATACTTAAACCTTTAATATGAGCTTTTAAAGAAGAGATCAACTCTTTAATTGCTTTTTGTCTATTTTGTTCATCTTCAGCTTGTGTATAGTTAATATATGAGTTTAAAGAGACTTTAGAATCAATTACAATATCTTTTTGTAAAGGAAGATGAACAATAACATCTGGTCTTAATCTCTTACCTTCATTTGAAAATGAACTTTGTGTAGTGTATTCAATACCCTCTCTTAAGCCACTTTGCTCTAGAACTTTTTCTAAGATTAACTCTCCCCAATCACCTTGAGTTTTATTATCACCTTTTAATGCTTTTGTTAAATTTATTGCATCATTTGAAATTTGTGTATTTAACTCTTTTAGATTTTTTATTTCATTTAATAAATAACTTCTTTGTTTTGTCTCTTCTGAATAAATATCATTTACTCTTTTTCCAAAATTATTAATTTGCTCTTTAAAAGGAGTTAAAATTTGATTAATATTTTCATTTGATTTTTTACTGCTTTGTTCAAAAAGTCTATTTGCAAGATTTTCAAACTCTTCTTTCATTTTAACCTTTGAAGTTTCTAAAAGATCTATTTTTTCTTGAAAGCTCTCTTGTTTTAGTTCAAACTCTCTTTGTTTATTTTGTAGTTTTTGCTCATAAAGCTCTCTTTGTGAATTTATTTTATCATTCATTGATTGAAGTTTTATATTTGCTTCATTTGTTAAGCTTTGAAGTTTAGCTTCATATTTTACTTTACTTAAAAAGTAAAATATAAAACCTGATACAACAAAGCCTATACCAAAAGCTACAATAGAATATAAATTAATATCATTCATCTATTTTAAAATCATCTTTCATTGCTTCTTTTGCATTATTTACTTTATATACATCATAACCTAGCTCTTTAAATCTTTCAACTAATGGTGGATGAGAGTAATAAAAGAAAACATATAAAGGGTGAGATAATGGAAATGATTTATTTTCATTTGCTAATTTCAATAAAGCATTTACTAAATCATCTTTTGATTGTAAATTTGAACCAAACTCATCAGCTGCATACTCATTATGTCTAGAAATTAGTGAAACTAAAGGCATCAAGAAAAATGATAAAATTGGAGAAAAAAGTAAAAATACTGCAATAATTGCATATGGTTCATTATTTAATGAAAGTCCTAAAAACAACTCATCATTTAAATTTCCAAAAATAGCAAAAAATATAAACATTACTATACCCATAATTCCTATATTCTTTAAGATATCTCCATTTTTAAAATGTCCTAGTTCATGACCTAAGACTGCAAGTAATTCATTATGAGTTAATTTTTGAATTAAAGTATCAAATAAAACTACTCTTTTAGTACTTCCAAGTCCTCCAAAATAAGCATTAAGTCTATTATCTCTTTTACTTGCATCAACAGAAAATACTCCACTACTTTTAAATCCCACTTCATCTAAAAGTTTTTCAATCTTTGATTCAAGCTCTTTATCTTTTAAAAGTTCAAACTTATCAAACATCTTATCTCTTACTAATGGATAAATCATATTTATTAATATAATAACAGTAAAAATAAAAACAAATCCCCATATCCACCATAAAGGAAGATTTTCAATAATAAGTGCAATTCCTGCAATTATTAAACTTCCAAAAACTAAAAATAAAATACCACTTTTAATTGTATCTTTGATATATAAAGCAGGAGTCATATTTGAAAAACCATACTTTTTATCAAGTTTAAAAGTTGTATATAACTCAAAAGGTAAAGATAAAATCCAGTTTATAATAATAAAAGCATCAATAAACAAAATAGCTTTTAGCCAACCTTGATCAACTACTATAAGTGAATCTAAAAATTTAAGTCCAAAACCTATCCAAAGCATAAAAATTACAAAATCATAAAATGTTGAGAGTATTGAAATTTTTTCCTTTTCTATACTATAATTTCCAGCCTCAAGGTATTTGTTATCCTCAAGTATAATTGCTGGCATATTTTTTGCTTTACTAACAAAGCCTACTTGCATAAATGAAGTATATATATTTACTATAAAATATAAACAATATGCAATTACAAATATTTCTAACACATCTATCCTTTTTTATATTGATAATTAATTTGAATAATACAGTTTTTGTACTTGTAGATTAGTAAAGAGTATAGATTACTTATACTCTTGCAGGAGCTCTTTAAAAATATGATTAAATCTTGATAACATTTTCTTATCATCTGAAATATACAATATTTCATAATCACTTTTAAAAGATTTTTTCTTCCAATTTGCACTTCCAAATATAACACTTTTTTTATCTATAATAGCCATTTTTATATGTAGTTTATTCTCTAATAAAATAACATCTATCCCATTTTTAACTAGATAATCGTATTGGGTTTTTTTCTCTTCTAAAGCTTTTTTCTTATCCAAAATAACAGTTACTCTAACGCCTCTTTTTACACTATCATTTAATAACTTAGCAAATTTTTTATATGTAAAATTATACATTGCAATATCTATAGATTTCTTACTTTCTTTTAAAAGAGTTTCTACTTCTTTAACAGCAATGTTAGACTCTTTTGGTAAATAATATAGACTATCTTTTGCATTTAAAGCTGTAAAAATAAGCAAAATACATAAAAAAACTTTTTTCATTAATCATTATCCTTTTTTTCAATATACTTAGGTAGTGTTATTTTCATACACAAGCCTTTTACCTCTTTTGAATTATAAATAAACTCTTTATTTGATGCAAGAATAATTCCTTTTAAACTTTGTGTTACTAATGTATAACTCATATAAAGTCCAAGACCTGTTCCTTGCATCTTCTCTTTTGTTGTAAAATATGGTTCAAAAATTTTATTTATAATTTCTTCTTCTACGCCTAAAGCATTATCTACTAATTCAATTGTAACTGAATTTTCTTCATCTTTTATACTTATAAAAATAACTTTGTCCCTTTTACAATTTTTATTTAAAGCATCCTTTGAATTATTTAAGATATTTATAAAAACTTGAATTAATTCATTAAAACAACTATAAATTTGAACATCATCGAAATTTTTAACTATATTAATTCCATAGTTTTTAAATGAAGCACTCAATAAATCTATACTATTTTCAATTGCTTGTGAAACATAAAATTTCGTTATGATTTTTTCACCTTTTATATAATTTTTAAAATCATCAATAGTATTTGACAAATAATTTGTGCTTTTCATAATAGTATCTAAAGATTTGTTTAAATTTTCATCATCTAAAACATTAACTTTATGTTGCAGTTTTAAGCCAGATGCACAAGTAGATATTGCTGATAAAGGTTGTCTCCATTGATGGGCAATATTTCCTATCATTTCTCCCATTGAAGCTAGTTTACTTTGCTCAAAAAGTAATTTTTCTCTTTTTTTAGAATGGGTTAAATCAACAAAAGAAGTTACATTTACTCGCCTATCTTCAAAACTTACTTTTTTATTCATTGCTAATACATTAATTTGTTCTTTATTCTTTTTAATAAAAATTGTTTCTCCAGCATTTTTTGTATCAAAAAAGTTTTTTTCATTTACAGGAAGAACTTCAAGTATATTTTTATTTATTAACTCATCTTTATTTTCATATCCTAAAAGTTTAATAGCCTCTTTATTTAAATCTATACAAATACCATCAACAGAGATAATAATACCCTCTAAAATATTATCAATAAATATTTGAATATTTTTATTTGATTTTTCCAATCTTTTATTTACTTTTTTCAATTTAAAATTATATATCAAAGATACAAGAAGAATCACAATTAAAGATATAGCTACAATAGATATTATTAAAATTATTTGCTTAAAATGTTCAAAAAAAGATATTGGCTTATTTAAGATTTTTATACTTTCAGATGGCAAATATTTTTCAATATCTATACCAAAAAATTTCAAAGCATTATAGTCAAATACATAAGAGTTAGTGCCATTTAAAATTGGTTTGATTTTTAAATTTGGGTCATTTAAAATTTTCAATGCCATTTTTGCTGCTAAAACTCCTTGTTTATTTCCATCAACAACATAGCCTCCAATTATTTTTCCTCCATGATTAAAAACTCTTGCAGTGGATATTATAGGATTGTTATAAGCTTGATTAATCTTTTTTAATGCATTTTCCATTGTAATTGGATTTTCATCTTTATTGACATAGCTAGCTGTCATTATTAACATTGCCATGGAGTTTTTATTTGTTTGTTTTAATTTATTAGTTAACTTATCAATACTTTTATCACTAATAAATTCATAATCTATTTTAGTTTTATCTAACTCTTTTAATACTAGCTTTTTAAGTACATTAAAAGTTACAGAATCATCTCCTATTAAATAAAGTTTATCAAGTTTTAAAGAGATCTTTTTTGCTAATTCATAGTTTACAAAAGGAGTCATTCTTTCAAAAACACCAGTAATATCATCTTTTTTATAATTATCTAAGATATTTAAATTATTTACACCACTAAAAACTATCTTACTATTAGAAAAGAGCTCATTTCTAAACATTTTTAAAAAATTTATAGCATTATCATCAGTTGAAATAACTAAATCAATTTTTTTGTTTAAATATTTATATTTTAAAAGTGTTAAGAATTTGTATTTGTACATTAAAGTGGGATTATTTCTTTTTGTATCCATATATTCAATATATATATCAATATCTTCTTTTGAAGCAAGCAAAGTATTAACAATACTATCAACTTGTATTTTTGTCCAAGAAAAAGAGGGATGATAAGAGTTTAATATAAGTACGTTCTTTGAATATAAAAATGTACAAAAGATAAAAAATAAAAATATATATTTTCTAATCATAAAACACTTCATAAAGTTCATTGGGAATTTTTGTTGGTTTAAAGTTTTTCAAAAAAGCCAATTTAAATCTAGCAGTAAATAAAACTTCTTCATCTTTTTTTACTTCTTGATACATTATCAATGAAGCACTTTTCTTAACTTCAAGTTTTGCACTAACATCAAGTAAGTCGCCAAATTTTGCAGGTTTTATATATTTTGCATTGACCTCTTTTACAACAAAGAATTCATTCTCACTTATATGAGGACTTAAACCTTTTTTAAAAAAAAGTTCACTTCTTGCTCTTTCACAAAACTTCAAGTAATTAGCATAATATACAACACCACCTACATCTGTATCTTCGTAATAGACTCTAATTTTCATTATCTTCCCTTAATAATTATAATTATACTTAACTTTTGTTGATTAATCTATTATAAACTTCTAATTAATAGGTAGCTTTATTGTAAACATTACACCAACTACATTCTCTTCTTTTTTTATATTTTTTACTTTTATTTCACCATTGAATTGTTTATTGATAATTTGTTGGGACATATAAAGCCCTATTCCTGTTCCATTGAATTTATGTTTTGTTGTAAAGTAAGGCTCAAATATCCTAGTAATCAGCTCTTCATCAATTCCACCTGCATTATCACTAAATTCAATAATTACATTTTTATTTTTTTTAAATACATTAAAATTAATTTTTTTATCTTTTATATTTCTAATTTTAAAAGCATCAAGACTATTATTAAATAGATTCATAAGTACTTGAATTAACTCATTTTCATATGCCTTGATTTTTATATCTTCAATATTTGTATCAATTTGTATCTCATTTGATTTTAGTTTTGAACTTATTAGTTTTAGTGTTTTATCATAAACTGCTTGTAATTCAAAAGTTTTTGCATCATGTTTAGTACTTAAAAAATTTCTAAAATCATCAATTGTTTGAGAAAGATGATTTGCATTTAAAATAATAATATCAATAGACTCTTTTTGATTTTCATCAGTTAATATTCCCATCTCTTTGCTAAGTTGCATTCCACTAGCACTAGTTGTTATTACAGATAAAGGCTGTCTCCATTGATGAGCTATATTCTCAATCATCTCACCCATTGCTACCATTTTCGTTTGATGTGCAAGAATTAAATCCTTTTTCTTATTCTTCTCCATCTCTTCAAAAATCTTTTTTCTATATTTTAAAAAATATTTTTCTAAATAATAAGATACATATAATGATATTGCAAATAAGAAAATTGTAATAATTATAGAAATAAATAGTATTTTTAATATATATTCACTGTTTCTTTTATTTAAACTTTTTTCTCTTAATATGATTTGCTCTTCTATTTTTTTACTATAAAAACCTGATGCAATAGCAATTTGCCATTTGTCAAAACCTTTTACATAAGTAGTTTTTTGAGCTGGTTTATTTGTTTCTGGCATTATTGTAGAGATATAACTTATAAAACCATCACCACTTTTAGCAGTATCAATAATTTTTTTTGTAATATAAGTGCCATTTTTATCTTGTAAATCAATTCTATTTAAGCCTACATAATCTTTTTTTAAATGAGATAAATAAGTGCCATTATAATCAACTAAAAAGACAAAATTGTTAAGTCCATATCTTAGATTTTGTAAATTTTCAATAGTTTTCTTTTTTATTGAATCTTCAAAATCTTTTATATACTCTCCTGTTCCTATATATATTCCTAGTTCATCTATTGCTTTAATATATGAAAGTTTTGTTGAAAATTTGTTTTTTTTTGGTTTTTTCCATAAAAATTTCAAATAACCTTCTTTTTTTGCCTTTGCA
>NZ_JBSRRO010000029.1:0-39280 GCF_055140965.1 Malaciobacter sp. | reverse complement strand
GCAAATAACTCTATAGATATTTTAAATAATTGCAAATTTAAAAAAATTAAAAAAAGAGTTTATGAGTTTATTGATTATTCAAACAGCTTAAATAGAAACAATTTTGAGTTTGAATATATTTTAATAAAAAATAAAAGTATTGTAATTATAGATGAAATTCTTCTAGAATATATATCATCAAGTATCAATGTAAACATAAAGTCTTTTATATTTTTTTTAACAAGAGGATACTTTATAAAAGTAGATAAAGGATTTAAAAAATATAAAAAAAATCTAATTTGGGCAAGCACAAATTTTACTGCTTTATTAAAATTCTCTTCACTACTTAATAAGAAAAAAACAACTTTAATCAATGAAAAACTTATAGATATTTTTTCTTGGATAGATTTGCTTAAATTAATAATTAAAGAGTATGAGAATGAGCCTTCTTCTAATTATAAATTTTTAGTAGATTACATTTGTCAATATGGTTTTTATCAAATTCAAAAAATTAAAGAGACTATTTTTCAAGAGATTCCAACTTTAAAAATACTACTTCCTTTTATTAGGTTAAATCCATATGCACTAAAACCAAATAATAAAATTAATACAAAAATAATAAAATTTATTAATAATGGAAAAAATCTAGATGAGATTTGCAATTCAAAAGCATTTTTAAAAGACAATAAAACAATTCTTTTTCAATTAGAAGAAGCTTTAAAACTTCAAGATGAGTGTAAGGATTTAGAAGAAAGAATTATATATGCTATTAATCACAAAACAATAAAAAAAGGTTTTTTTGATGAAGTAATAAAAGAAGCAAATAAAACTGGTGTAATTACAAAAAAAGAAGAAGAAAAACTACTTTTTGCATATGAAAAAAGATTAAATTTTTTTACTTGAAATATATTAAAAAGCTTATAAATGATAAAATTTGCTCTTAAAAAGGAGAAGATTTGGACTTAGAAGCTTTAAAATATAAACTCCATTCACAAATACCACTTACTAAATTTATGCAAATTGATATAAAAGAGATTAAAAACAATTGTTTAATAACTACTGCACCAATTGAGCAAAACATAAATGATAAGCAGACAGGTTTTGCAGGAAGTTTAAGTACTTTAGTAACTATTTCTGCATGGAGTGCTTGTTATTTAA
Organism: Malaciobacter sp.; assembly: GCF_055140965.1. The sequence continues at coordinate 38,143 of NZ_JBSRRO010000029.1, read as the reverse complement.
GTGTTGTTGATTTAGGTTTTAATAAAGATTGTATGATTGCAGTAATAAAAAGTGATACAGCATATAGAGCTCCTGTAACAAAAGAACTTTACTGTAAAACTATTTTACCATCAAAAGAGCAACTACAAACTTTAAAAAGAAAACTTAAAGATAAAAAAAGTGCTTCAATTAGAATAAAATCTCAACTATTACAAGATGATAAAGTTTGTGTTGATTTTGAGGGAGTATATGTTATCAAGCTTTAAATATTAAATTTTTAAATATTTTTAGATACTGTTTTGAGCTTACTAGGGAACCCAAAACAATTAAAACACAAGCAATTGCAATAGTTATTGTCATTTTTGAAATACCTACAAAAACTAAAATTAAAGTTGAAAGAAGTGGTGCTAAATAAGCAAGTGAACCCAATATTTTTATATCACCATTTTTCAAAGCAAAATCCCATAAATAAAATGCTCCTCCAACAGGTCCAAGACCTAACATTATTGCAGAAAAAAGTTCAAAAAATGTTGGTATGTAAATCTGTTCAAAAGTTAAATGTGCAATTGCAGAGAAAAAAGCAGTTAATATACAAAAGCCTGTAACTGCAAAAGTTGGAATATGAGTTAAAGTTTTTGAAATCACGGAATAACTTGACCATAAAAGTGCAGAAGTCAAGGCAAAAGAGTAGCCTAAAGTATATTTAGTATCAAATTGTAAACTTCCATCTTTTAAAACTAGTAAAAAAGCTCCACTTAAAGCTAGAAGTGTTCCAAGAATATGAAACCATTTTAGCTTTTCATTTGGCAAAAGTGCAGAAAAAAGTACAATAAGCAATGGCCATAAATAGTTTATTAAATTAGCTTCAACAGCAGGAGCATTTTTAATGGCCAAAAAGTAAAATAAATGATATCCAAACAAACCAACTACTCCTATAAAATAAGCTTTTAATGGTATTTTAAAAAGCTCTTTAAAGGCTCTTTTTTGTTTTTTCAACATAGCTATTCCAATTAAAGAAGCCACAAAAAAAGATATAGTTAAAAGTTCAAAAGGTGGAATTTCTCCAGAATAAACTGTAAATAGTGCAAGACAAGACCATAAGCTTATTGTTAATAATCCTAATAAATTTCCTTTAGTTTGTTGTATATGCAATTTTCTCTCCTAATTTAAAAAATTTTACAATAATTTCCTTAAAATTATTTTCTTTTTGCTAAAATTATATGAATAAAGGAAATACTATGCAGATTAAACACATTTTTTTACTAATTATTTCAACTTTTGTTTTTATTGCTTGTACACATAAAGCACCTTATACAAATAGAGATCAAATGATATTAATTTCAACACAACAAGAATTAGCCTTGGGTGAACAAAGTTATGAAAAAACACTAAAAGAATCAAAAGTAATAAAAAATACAAAAGATTCAAAAAGAGTAAAAGATATTGGCAAAAAGATTGCAGAAGTTACAAAAAAAGATTATAACTGGGAGTTTAATTTAATTGAAAATAAAGCAAAAAATGCATTTTGTCTTCCCGGCGGAAAAGTTGTAGTATACACAGGTATTTTAAAAATTGCTGAAAATGACTCACAACTAGCAACTGTTATTTCCCATGAGATTGCACATGCTCTTGCAAGGCATGGCGCTGAAAGAGTTAGTGCTGGAATGTTATCGCAAGGTGTTCAAGTAATTGGAAATATAGTCTTAGGAAGCCAAGCACCTCAATATACAAAAACCTTTAATATTGCGTATGGTGTAGGTGCTCAATATGGTGTACTTATGCCTTATGGAAGAATGCAAGAGAGTGAAGCTGATGAAATAGGTATTTATCTTATGCATAAAGCTGGATATGATTTAAGTGAAGCAGTAAAGTTTTGGGAAAATATGAGTAAAGGGAAAAAAGAAAATTTTGAGTTCTTATCAACACACCCAAATTCAGAAAATAGAATAAAAAATATAAAAAAAATAATTAGTAAATTAAATTAATCTAAATAACAAATTTTAGTTTAATATAACCTCTTCACATTTATTAAAATAATAGCTATAATTTTGATATAAACGCTAAAAGGTTTGATTATGCATATATTTTACAAACTACTGATTATCATTATTTATACAAATTTTTTGCTTGCAGAAAATATAAAATATAATCCAATGATTGATTTATCAACAAAAGAACTTCAATGGCTAAATAAACATCAAAAAATAAAAGTTCATGCAGAAATGAATTGGGAACCTTTTAATTATAGTGAAAATGGTCAAATAATGGGTTACTCAAATGACTTGATAAGACTATTAGCTAAAAAAATCGGTTTAAAAATTGAATTTGTTCAAGCGCAAAATTGGAATAGCTTTATAAAAATGCTTAAAAATAAACAAATAGATGTTATATCAAATCTAGTTTCTACTCCCAATAGAGAAAAATATGCAGTTTTTACTAAAAATCCTATTATAAATATCTCAAATGCTATTTATTCAAATCAAAAAGCAAATATATTTAAAAAATTAAGTGACTTAGATAATAGAACTGTTGCAGTTGTTAAAGGTTCATGGCAAGAAGAAGTTATAAAAGATAACTATCCAAAGATAAAAATAATTCTAGTAGATAATTCAATTGAAACAATTCAATCTGTATCTACTGGATTAGCAGATGCAACAATAAATTTAGGACCAATTTTAAAAAATATAATTTCTAAATATGGTATATCAAATGTTTATTTTCAAGGTGTTGCAAAAGTAGATGGAGAAAATAGATTTTTTGAAAGAATAGGAGTTAGAAAAGATTGGCCTATTTTAAGAGATATTTTTGATAAAGCAATAGAATCTTTGACATATCAAGAAAGAGTTACTTTAAATCAAAAATGGTTTATTGATAGTTTTATTAATAAAATTGAATACAATAAAGAAACATTAGAAAATAAAATTAGATCAAAAATCTTAACTACTAGTGGATATTCAAAAATACAATATAAAAATCCAAAGAAAATTTTACTTTTACACTCATATCATGCAGGCTATAAATGGACAGAAAATATAACAGCAGGAATAAAAGCTTTATTTCCAAATGATTCAAATGTTACTATTAGTATTGAATATATGGATACAAAAAGAGAGTTTGATAAAAAGTATTTAGAACTTTTAAAAAACAACTATCAGTATAGGTATAAAAATTCTAATTTTGATTTAATTATTGTTTCTGATAATAATGCATTGGATTTTATGATAGAAAATAAAGATAAGATTTTTGACTCTAAAATACCAATAGTTTTTACAGGAATAAATAATTTTGAAAAATCAATGCTAAAAAACAAATCAAATATAACAGGAATAAAAGAAGAGCTAGATATAAGAAGTACTTTAAATATTGCATTAAAACTACACCCAAATACAAAAAATGTTTTTGTAATAAATGATCAACTAACAACAGGTAAACTAATTGAAAAACGACTATTAAAGATTAAAAGTGACTATAAAAACAGAGTTAATCTAATTATTCCTAAAGCTTTATCAAAAGATGAGTTATTTGAAAAAATTAAATCATTGAGTGAAGATACAATAATTTTTTATGTTCAAATTTTTTAAAGATAAAAATTGGGAATATTTCAATACAAATGAATCAATGAAAAATATATCAAGACTAACAAAATTACCTATTTATGCAGCTTGGGATTTTTTACTTGGTGATGGAATAATAGGAGGAAAACTTTTAAGTGCATTTTCACAAGGCTTGGAAGCTGCAAATATTGCTCACTCTATTTTACTTGGTAAAAAAGCAGACGAAATTGAAATCTCAAATAAAAATACTACAAAATTCATGTTTGATGAAAGACTAATAGAGTCTTATAATATAAATAAAGAGTTTTTACCTCAAGATAGTTTCATTATAAAAGGTGATAATGTAAAGTTAAAATCAAACGAAACAATCTTTTTATCAAAAAAAGAAGAAAATTACCTTAGAAAAAAAGGTGAGATAAAAATGTGTATTTTACCTGATGCAATGCCCTATGAAAGTATTGAAAATGGAAAACATATGGGTATTACAAAAGATATTATGGAAATAATTAAAAAAAGAATAAACTTAAAAGTAAAGTTATATGAAACAAAAAATTGGAAAGAGTCATTAGATGCAATTAAAGAAAAAAAATGTGACATTTTACCAGTTGTTGAAAATACTCAAGAAAGAAGAGAATATTTAAACTTTACTAAACCATATATTACACAAACAATTGTTATTGCAACAAGAAATAATGAACTTTTTATTGATAGTATAAAAGATTTATCAAATAAATCAATAGCAATTATTGAGGGTTATGCTTATGAAGAGATGCTTAAAAGAGATTATCCAGATATTAATATTGTACATGTACAAACTATAAAAGATGGAATAACTAAAGTTAGAAATAAAAAAGTTTTTGGGTATATTGACTCATTAGGAAGTATTAGTTATCAACTTCAAAAAGAAGGTGACTTTGAGATAAAAATTGCTGGAAAAATAGAACAAGAAACAAAACTATCTTTTGGAACAAGAAAAGATGAACCTACTTTAAATGTGATTTTTAATAAAGCAGTTGAATCATTTACACAAAAAGAATTAAAAAATATTTATGATAAATGGATTTCTGTAGAGTTTGAAGAAAAAGTAGATTATACTTTAGTTTATAAAATAGCATTTGCCTCTTTTTTAATAATTAGTTTTATTATATTTTGGAATAGAAAACTAAAAGCAGAAATACAAAAAAGAAAAAAAATAGAAGAAGAATTAATAACAGCAAAAAAACAAGCACAAAAAGCAAACAAAGCAAAAAGTGAATTTCTTGCAAATATGAGTCATGAAATTAGAACTCCTATGAATGGAATAATTGGTATGACAACACTATCACTAGAAAAAATAAATAGTGATACTCAAACATCAAAAGAGTTTTTAATAAAAGCAAAAGCTTCTGCAAATATGCTTCTTAGAATAATAAATGATATTTTAGATTTTTCAAAAATAGAAGCAGGAAAGCTTGATCTTTCTATTGCACCTGTAAATTTAAGAAAATGTATAAGCAATATTAATGATCTATTTTCTCATATGGCTAAAGAAAAAGATATTGGTTTAATCATAGTACAAGATGAGGAAATACCTGAATATATTTTAAGTGATGAGTTAAGATTATCTCAGATACTTACAAATTTGATTAATAATTCTATTAAATTTACAAAAAAAGGTTACGTAAAAATTGAGATAAAGCTTATAGCACAAACAGATAAAGAGATTACTTTGAAGTTTTTTATTACTGATACAGGAAAAGGTATATCAAAAAATAATCAAAGTAAACTTTTTAAATCTTTTTCACAAGAAGATAATTCTATTTCAAAAGAGTTTGGAGGAACAGGATTAGGCTTGGTTATTTCTAAAAATTTAGTAGAATTACTTAAAGGAGAGATTGACTTTGAAAGTCAAGAAAATAAAGGAACAACTTTTTTCTTTACAATTAAAGCAGAAATTCCAAAAAAAGAAGAATTAGAAGAAATAGAAAATAGACTTGAGCATATTACAAACAATAATGAAAAAATAATAGATGTAAGAATACTTTTAGTAGAAGATAATGAAATAAACCAAGAACTTGCAATTAATTTTCTAAAAGATGAAGTAAAACATATTGAAATAGCAAACAATGGATATGAAGCTGTTGAGCTTATCAATAAACACTCTTGTAGTTATTATGATTTGGTTTTGATGGATATTCATATGCCAATAATGGATGGTTATAGTGCAACAAAAACTATTAAAGAGCATTTACAATGTAATACATTACCAATCATTGCTATGACTGCAAATGCTTTAGATAGTGATGTTAAAAAATGCTTATCTTATGGGATGGTTGATCATATAGGAAAACCATTTGATGTAAAAGTATTAAAAGAAAAAATAAACAAAATACTAAGTAAAAAGTCAATTGAAGAAAAGACAAATGAAAAAAGTTTGGATAATACAAGTTCAAAAAGCTTACTAGATACTAAAACCGCCTTAGATAGAATGATGAATCAAAAAGAGTATTACAAAGATTTTTTAAAAAGTTTTATTGAAAAAAGAGAAAATGATATAAAAAAACTTTCAAGACTTTTAAAAGATAATAATACTGAAGATTTATTAAATGAATTACATACAATAAAAGGTTTACTTGGAACTTTAGGAGCATATGAGAATGCAAAACAGTTTGAAGAGTTTGAAACTAAAATAAAAAACAATCAAACAATTAGTGATGAGTTTTTAAGTAATATTTCTAATAATTATAAGATTTTAATAAGTGAAATAAAACAATGGATTCAAGATAATTAAACATAAAACAGAATATCTGTTTTATGCCATATTTGTAAATACTGCTTGAACGTCATCGTCATCTTCAAGCTTTTCAAGTAATTTACCAATCTCTTCTTGTTCTTCTTCATTGAACTCTTGAGGATTATTTGTCACTCTTTTTAATTCAGCTTTTTTAAGTTCAATTCCTAGTTCTTCAAATTTTGTATTCATATTTCCAAAATCAGTATAATCAGCAAAAGCAATACATAATCCATCTTCTTCTTCAAGCTCTTCAAGACCTGAATCAATTAATTCTAATTCTAGTTCTTCAAGATCCATATTTTCTTTTTTATCAAACTCAAAAATTGCTTTTCTATCAAACATAAACTCTAATGAACCAGTAGGAACTACTTGTCCACCATTTTTATTAAAATGCATTTTTACATTTGCAACAGTTCTTGTATTATTATCTGTAGCGCACTCTACAAAAATCAATACTCCATGAGGACCTTTACCCTCAAAATTTACATCAGTATAATTTTTTGCATCTTTTCCTGTTGCTCTTTTAATAGCTGCTTCAATATTTGCTTTTGGTAAATTTTGTGCTTTTGCATTAAGAATAGCTGTTCTTAAAACAGGGTTCATTTCAGGATCACCACCACCAGCTTTTGCTGCAATTTCAATTGCCTTAGCTAGTTTTGGGAAAACTCTTGACATATTCCCCCATCTTTTCATTTTGGCTGCTTTTCTATATTCAAAGGCTCTACCCATAAATTACTCCAATATTTTATTTTTTCGCAGATTATACCAAGTTTGTAATAAATATGTAATTATTAGTAATTATAAACTTTTTTTACATTACATATTTAAACTAATTAAATATCATTTTAATTAGTTTAGATATAATTTATTTTATGATAAAAAAACTACTACTTTTAACAACTTTAATGTTTATAAACTTTGCTAATGGTGAAGATATAAAATTATATTTTAAAAACAGTGAAATAACAAATGCTCAAACAGCACTTTTGTATCTTGATGCAAAAAATATAGAAGAGCCAAAGTTAACTGTTTTAAATAAAGAAAAAACAAATATAGACTTTTTTAAAAATCCTTTTAAAAAAAATAATTTCTATGCTTTAATTCCCATATCTTATTATAAAGATATCAAACCATACAAAATAATAGTTTCTTATAAAAAAAACAATCAAAAAGAGTTTAAATCAACTTCTTTAATATTAAAAAATGGAAAATATAAAAGTGAAGTAATAAATGTAAAAAGTTCAAAAGTTACTTTAAGTAAAAAGAATAAACAAAGAACAAAAAAAGAGTACAAAGAAGCTATGGATATTTACAATACTGTAAATAAAGAACTACTTTGGAATAGTGATTTTATTTATCCTTTAAATACAAAAATAACAAGTGAATTTGGTACAAAAAGAGTTTATAATAATAAGATAAAAAGTTATCATAGTGGGACAGACTTTAGAGCAAGTATTGGAACACCAATTAAAGCTGCAAATGATGGAATAGTTGTACTTTCAAAACATAGATTTTATGCTGGCAATTCTATTATTATTGATCATGGACAAGGAGTCTATACTTGTTACTATCACTTAAGCAAAATGAATTTTAAGAAAAATCAAAAAGTGAAAAAAGGCGAGATTATAGGCCTTAGTGGAAATACAGGAAGAGTTACAGGACCACATTTACATTTTAGTGCAAGAGTAAACTCTGTTCAAGTTGATCCTATGCAACTTATTACGATTTTAAACAAAATAAATAATTAGTAAAACATTTTTTTTGTTTTACCTAATTTTTTACAATTTTTCTATATAATCACATTCACACACAACACAAGGAAAACAAAATTGAAAAAGGTAGTATTAATATTAATGCTTTCATTGCTATATTCCTGTAATGCGAAGCAAATAGAACAAAATAATAATTTAGCAACAGATGAAACATATATGGCTTTTGATGACATTTCAAGTGAGTTTGAAAACAAAGGTTATAAAAAAGATGAGTTTGATCCATTAAGTGGGTACAACAGAGCAATGACTTCTTTTAATGATAGTTTTTATCTTTATATTTCAAAACCTGTTATTTTAACATATAAAGATATTGTTCATCCAACAATAAGAACAGGAGTATCTAACTTTTTTACGAATTTAGGTTTTCCAATTAGGTTTATAAATAATCTTTTACAATTTAAGTTTCAAAATTCATGGGAAGAGTTACAAATGTTTTTATTAAATACTACATTTGGAATTGCTGGATTAATAGATGTTGCAAAAGAGAATAACTTTGAGATAAAGCACCATGATGAAGATTTTGGTCAAACTCTTGCTACTTGGGGAGTGGGAGAAGGTTTTCATATTGTATTACCAATTTTAGGCCCATCAAATCTAAGGGATACTTTTGCTTTTTTTGTTGATGATTTTGCAAATCCTTTAAAAAAAGGTGATACTTCATTTTATTTAAGTAATTCAACTGAAGAATCAATAGGAATTAGAACATTTAAAGTAGTGAATAATTCATCTTTTAAAGTAGAAGTATACGATAAGATAAGAAAAGATGCTATTGATTTATATCCATACTTAAAAGATTTTCATAGAAAACAAAGAGAAAAGCAAATAAAGGAATAAAATGTTAAAAAATCTATTAATAATTGCATGTTTAATAAACTTTGCTTTTGCTATGCCAAAAGACAATATTAAAGAAGATATGACTGAAAATATTTACAAAGTAATTGATATATTAAAAAATAAAGAACTTGCTAAAAAAGAAAAAGGTAAGCAAATTATTAAAGTAATGGATAGTTCATTTGATTATAAAATAATGGCTATGTTATCTCTTGGAAAACAATGGAGAACTATTTCTAATGAACAAAGAGCAGATTTTTCAAAAGCATTTGAGAATAGACTAAAAGATTCATATATTGATAAACTTGATTTATATCACGACCAAGAGATAAAAATTGATAAATTAAAAGAGATAAAAACAAGATTAGTTTTAAAAACTCTTTTAATTGGAGAAAAAGAAAACTTTGCAATTGATTATAAATTATATGAGAATAAAAAAAATAAGCAATGGTACATTTATGATGTTAGCATTGCAGAAGTTAGTATCATTCAAACATATAGAAATCAATTTTCACAGTATCTAAAAAATAAATCAATTGATGATTTAATTGAGTACTTAAATAATAAAAACAAGCAAGCATGATAAAAAATTTTTATACAAAATTTTTATTTCAAAACCCTAAAAAAATAATACTATCAGTATTTTTGATAGTTTGTTTTTTAGGATACTTTGCAACAAAACTTGAAATAGATGCTTCTGCTGAAACTTTACTTTTAGAAAATGACAAAGATTTGGCTTTTGCAAGAGAGGTTTCTAAAAACTACGAAACTCAAGATATCTTAGTTGTTACATTTACTCCAAATAGTGATATTCTTTCTAATACAAGTTTAACTACTATTAAAAATTTAAGTGAAGATATAAAAAAACTTTCATTTACACAAAGTATCACATCTGTTTTAAATGTACCTTTATTACAATCACCTGTAAGACCTATACAAGAGTTAGTTGATGAAGTAAAAACTATAGAAAACAGTAAAGATTTTGATAAGAAATTAGTAAAAAAAGAGTTTTTGACTTCACCTTTATATAAAAATAGCTTAGTTAGTAGTGATTTTAAAACAACTGCAATTGTAGTGAATTTAAAAAGAGACAAGAAGTTTTATAACTTGGTTGAGCAAAGAAACTTTTTACTTAAATTAAAAAATAGTAATAAAGCTTCTAAAGAAGAGTTAGAAAAACTAGAAAAAATAAGTCTTGAGTTTAAAACATATAGAGATACTCAAAGAGATGCAACCTCAAAATATATTCAAGATATTAGAAGTTTACTAAAAAATTATAAAGATAAAGGAACACTATTTTTAGGTGGTGTTAATATGATTGCCACTGATATTATTAGTTTTGTAAAAAACGATTTATTAATATATGGTTCTACTTTAATCTTACTTCTTATTGCTATATTATGGATTATTTTTAGACAATTTAGATGGGTTGCTTTGTCTGTATTAATTTGTACATTATCAGTAATTGCAACAAGTGGTATGTTAGGAATTTTTGGCTGGGAAGTAACTGTTATCTCATCAAATTTTATTTCATTACAACTAATTATTACAATATCTATTGTACTTCACTTAATTGTAAGATACAGGGAACTTAGCTCTATTTATAAAAACTCTTCTCAAAGTAAATTAGTTTTAAATACTATGCTTTCAAAACTAAGTCCATCTTTCTTTGCTATTATTACGACAATAGCGGGATTTAGCTCACTTTTATTATCAAATATTCAGCCAGTTATAAATCTGGGTTGGATGATGAGTGCAGGTATTGCAATCTCATTATTAATTGCATTTTTAGTTTTTCCAGCAGTTTTAATACTATTAAATAAAACAGTTGTAAATAAAAGCTTTGAAAGTAATTTACATTTTATTGATTTTTGTATAAAAATAGTAAAAAATAAAGGTAATAAAGTTTTAATTGCAAGTGTTATTTTAATTGCTTTTTCACTAACAGGTGCTTCTTTACTTTTAGTAGAAAATAGTTTTATTTCATACTTTAAAAAAGATACAGAGATTTATCAAAGTATGAAAGTAATTGATCAAAAACTAGGAGGGACTACTCCTTTAGATGTTATAATTGATTTTAATCTAATATCAAAAGAGGAGAATAAACAAACAAAACAAGAATCTAATGATGATATGTTTGCTTCTTTTGAAGATGAGTTTAATAGTTCAGGAAATGATGCGCAATATTGGTTTACTCCACATAGAATGAATATTATCACAAAAGTTCATGATTATTTAAATAGTTTAGAACATATAGGAAAAGTTCAATCTTTAGCAACAATGTTAAAAGTAGGAAAAGTTTTAAATGACAATAAAGAGTTAGACTCATTTAATCTAGCACTTTTATATAACAATCTTCCAAAAGAGTATAAGTCTTTGATTTTAGAGCCATATATAAATATAGAAAAAGATCAAGCAAGAGTTACTTTAAGAATAATTGATTCAGATGAAGATTTAAGAAGAGATGAGTTATTAAAGAAAATTAAAAATGATTTAAAGACTATTATAAAAGATGAAAGTGTAGAGATAAAACTATCTAATCTTATGGTTTTATATAACAATATGCTTCAATCACTTTTTGACTCACAAGTAAAAACTTTGGGATTTGTAATTTTAACTTTATTTATAATGTTTCTAATTTTATTTAGATCATTTACTATTGCAACTATTGCCATATTAGCAAATATAGTTCCAATTTCAATTATTTTTGGAATTATGGGATGGTCAAAAATACCACTAGATATTATGACTATTACAATTGCAGCTATTTCAATAGGAATTGGCGTAGATGATACAATTCACTATATTCATAGGTTTAAAGAAGAGTTTAAAAAAGACCATAATTATATAAATGCAATGCAAAGATCACATAGATCAATTGGTTTTGCAATGCTTTATACTTCAATCGCTGTTATGGTAGGATTTTCAATTTTAGTTTTATCAAACCTTATTCCAACAATATATTTTGGAATATTAACAGTTATAGTTATGGCAACAATTTTAGCATCAGCATTACTTCTTCTTCCAAGATTACTTATACTATTTAGACCTTTTTCTAAGCTTTAAATAGTATAAAATGAGATATTAATAATTCATTAATATTTAGTAATATTTCATTAATATTAACTAGATAGTATTTCACTACAAATATACTGACCAATCACAGTATATTATCTCCTTGATAAATAATATGAATTTTTTATTAAAAAAGAGGCTTCTCACCTCTTTTTTTTCTTTATTGTAAATCACTCTTTTAGTAACTATTATGTTTAGTTTCTTAACATTATTAAGAAATAATTATTAAATATAGATAAAAAAGAAGAACATAAATAAATAGTATATATAATGAAAAATGAATATATATTCGTAATATTTTTAAATTCTCCTGCATTGAGGAAACTATGAAAAAGTTAGATAAAACGCAAACAGAACTACTGTTAACTAATTTAGATGAAGATGGGAAACTATCTTGTTTAAAAGCTTTTAAAGTTGCAAGATTAATTGGTATGAAACCAAAAGATATGGCAGCAATTGCAAAAGCTATGAATATTGTAATAACAAATTGTGAATTAGGAGTTTTTGGAAAATTAAAATTTTCAGAAAAACATGATAATATTTATAATTCACTAAGTCAAAATACAAAAGATAATAAAAAAGTTGAATGTGAAATAGCGTGGAAAGAGGCTCAAAATAAAGGCTCTACACTTAAAAAAGTTGGTTCAACTATTAAAAATTCAGATATAAAAGTTACACATTGTCAACTTGGATGTTTTTATGATGAAGAGTATGAAAACTTTGAGAATATAACTTAATTGCTATTTTAATTAAAAATCCATCTCTATAAATAATGCATTATATCTTCTAATAAATAAAATTGTAAATTCAAAATCTTATATATAAAAGCCTATTTAGTAAACCTTATGAATATTATAGAATTAATTAATAATATAGTACAATAAAAGCATGAATAAAAAATTTATACTATTTGATAATGATGGAGTACTAGTTGAAACTGAGATGTGGTACTACCAAGCAAATTATGATATTTTAAAAACAGTAAATATAACTTTAGAATTTGATACTTATCAAAAAATAATGATAAGAGGCGGAAATGCTTGGGAATTAGCAATAAAAGAAGGCTTTAAAAAAGAACAAATTGATAAGTTGAGAGAAAAAAGAGATGAACTTTATCAATATTTTTTACAAACTAAAGATATTACTATTAAAAATGTAGTTACTACTCTTGAACAATTGAGCAAAAAATATAAAATGGGAATTATTACAACTGCTAGAAGAGTTGACTTTGAACTAATACATAAAAACAGGAATATTATTGATTTTATGGATTTTACTTTATGTGTAGAAGATTATGAAAAAGCAAAACCACACCCTGCTCCCTATCTTGCAGGATTAAAAAAGTTTAATGCAAAAGAAGAAGAAACAGTTGTTATTGAAGATAGCCAAAGAGGACTTGATTCAGCTTATGCTGCTAATATTGATTGTATAGTTATAAAAAATGAGTTTACAAAAAGTCATGATTTTCAAAAAGCAAAATATTTTATTGATAAATTTGATGATTTAAAAAGACTTTTGTAATTTTGTGATAAGATTATAGTAACTTATTTAAAAAGAGTTTAAAATGATTAATAAAGATTTTTTAAAAAAACTTACTATTTTATATGTAGAAGATGAAGACCTAGCAAGAGAAAAACTTGCTAAAACATTAAATAGGTTATTTAAAACTGTATATTTAGCTCCAAATGGTATGGAAGGATACATACAGTTTCAAAAACTTCATTTAGCAAAAACACCAGTTGATTTAGTATTAAGTGATATAAATATGCCCAAAATGAGTGGTATAGAAATGCTTGAACAAATCAGACAACTAGATGAAGAAGTTCCTTTTATATTTACAACTGCAAGATCAGAATCAGAGAACTTACTTAAAGCAATTGAATTAAAAGCAAACCATTATATTCTTAAACCTATTGATACAGAAGATGTGATTTTGAAATCCCAAGAAGTTTGTCAAAAAAAATATTATGAAAAAATGCTTTCTATAAAAAATCAAGAGTTAGAGCAGTATTTAGATGCAATAGATAATATTGCAGTAGTATTAAAATTTGATGAGGAAATTAATATAACATTTATTAATAGTGCATTTTTATTATCTTTTCAAAAAGATGAAAAAGAGATAATAAATCACAATTTTCAAGAACTTATTCACAAAGATACTTCAAGGGAAGTTATAGAAGATGTTATTAAACAAATAAAAGAAAAAAGTAAATGGGAAGGTGAATTAAAGTTTGCAGACTCAAAAGGCTTACCTTTTTATGTTACTTGTAATATATTTGAAATTGATGAAAATCATAATAAAGCTTTTATTTGTATTGGTTTTTTATCAACAAAAGAGAATTTAGAAAAAAGAGAATTTAAAAAGAAAGTAATTAAAAATATACAAGAACAAAGAGAATTAATTGCTAATTTAAAAAAGCAACAAGAACAATTGAAATTAAAAATTTCAAAGTATGAAAATATAGTTCCTTTATTAAGAAGTGAACTAGATACTGAAAAGAAAAAAAGTCAAGCAAAATTGCAACAGATAAAACATTATGAAAATGAAAAACTAGGTCTTGATGAAAAACAAGAAAGCATACTTAAAATGAAAAATAAACAACTTGAAGAATATAAAGATGTAATGATTAAAGTAAAAAAAGAGAAAGATCTTTTAGTTGAAAAAATTCACACTCTTGAAAAAGAAGTTTTAGCCAAAAAAGTTGATATTGAGAAAAAACAAGAAACAATTGATGTAAAGATGAAAAGAATAGAAGATTTAAATGATGTAATTAAGTTTAGAGAAGCCCAAATAAAAGAGCTTGACCCTAAAGCTTTGCTTGACTAAGAATTATTTCCATTTGACAATATCATAATAAACTTAGCACCTTTGCCAGTATTTTTTAACTTTAACTCTCCATTAAAACTTGTTTTTACAACAAGTTTTACCATATAAAGACCTGTTCCTGTACCTTTTTCTTTTGTAGTAAAATAAGGATCAAAAATCTTTTCTGGATCATCTTCTTTTATACCTCCTGCTGTATCCTCTACAACTAGTACAGTATAGTTTTTATTAGATCCTGCTGTTATATAAATATCTCTTTGTTCAATTTCTCTTTCAATAAAAGCATCTTGTGCATTTGTTAGAAGATTTAATATAACTTGTTCTAATTCTGAATCAACACCATAAACCTCTTCATTTGATACATCAATATGTAAATTTACATTATTATTTTGTAGTTGTTTTAAAAGTAAACTTTGTGAATTTTCAATAACTTTTTTAAGTAAAAATTTACTTTTTGATTTTTTAGGATTAAAAAAATCCCTAAAATCATCAATAGTTTGACTCATAAAGTTTATATTGCTTTTTGTTTTTTTAGAAAATTCATCAATAAATTCATCATTAATCTCACCAAAATTATAAGAGTCTTTAACATCATTGCAATACAATGAAAGTACATTTAAGGGTTGTTTTAATTGATGGGCTATTACACCTATCATTTCACCCATAGTAGCCATTTTCGCTTGATGAATCAAAATCTCATTTTTTTCTTCTAATTCATCTTCTCTTTTTTTACTTCTTTCAAAAATATCTATATATACTTTAAGTTTTGCATCTAATAAAAGATCATCGATTGGTTTTGTTATATATTCAATTGCTCCAATATCATACCCTCTTCTTTTATACTCATCTTTATCATAAATTCCAGTAATAAAAATCAAGGGAATATCTTTTGTTTTTTCAATGCTTTTTAGATATTCAGCAAACTCAAAACCATCAATTTCAGGCATTTGAATATCAGTTAAGATCAGATTAATTTCTTCTTTCATTAAAATCTCCATACCCTCTTGAGCACTTAAGGCACTAAAAATCTTAACATCAAAACTATCTTCAATCATCATCTTTAAAGAGTGAATATTCTCTGCAACATCATCAACTAATAAAATACTAAACTTTTCCATGTTAACCCTTTAAAAACAGTATATTAATAATAACGCATTATTATTTTGAAGTACTTAAAAAAACATATAAAATCTATACATTATCTTTTATATATTTTATTAAATATTCATTATCAATTGGTTCATCTAAAATCAAATCCACTACTTCACTATTATTGCATTTTCCAATAGAAATGATTATCAAATTATTTTCTTTTTTAATTTTCATAAGTTCTTCATTAGTTTCTACTTTATGAATAATCAAAAACTCTTTTTTTCTTTTATCATGTGCTTTAAAAAACTCTTTTAAACTTTTGATATTAATCAAAGACATTGATTCTTCTTTATTTAATGCAACTCCTAATTTAAAAAATAGTAAAGGATTATCATTTAAAATAAAAACTAAAATATTTTTTTCTTCTTTTGGTTTGTCTTTTTCTAGCTTTAGCATTTGTGTATCTTCTGTTTTTTCATTTTTATTTTCATCTTTTATTATTTTTGTCCTATCAGATTTTTTAATACTAAATAAAAAGCAACTTCCTTTTTCTTCTTCACTTTCTATTTTTATTTCTCCACCTTGTAAAATAACTAATTCTTTTGAAATTGCCAAACCTAATCCAACACCACTGTATTTTCTTGTAGTTGTTCCATCAAGTTGTTTAAAGCTAGTAAAAATCTCCTCTTGATTTTTCTTTGAAATACCAATACCTGTGTCAATAACTTCAACAAAAATATTAGTTTCATCTTCAAAAATATTAAATTTTACTTCTCCTTTTGAAGTGAATTTTATAGCATTGCTTAAAAGATTTCTACAAACTTGTGTAAATCTTTGCTCATCAATTACATATAAACTCTCTTTTAATTTATAATCACTTTTAAAAGTCAAACCTTTTTTATTTGCACTTGTATCATAAATGGATACTAATGTATTAAAAACCTCTTTTAAATTAGATTCTTTTAGATAAAGTTTTATCTCTTTTGATTCTATTTTAGTCAAATCCAAAATATCATTTATTAGGATTTTTAATTCATTTGCAGATTTATTTATTATTTTTATATTATTTAAATTATTTTCATTTAAACTATTATCTTTATTTTTTAACATAACTGCTGTTATTAAAGATATTGGATTTAATGGTGTTTTTAATTCATGACTTATATTTGCTAAAAAAAAGTTTTTATATTTATCTGCTTGTATTAACTCTTTTTTTTGCTGTTTTAATTTAACATTTAGTTTAGTCATTTCATCAAAACTTTGATTTATTCGCAGTGCCATATAATTGAAACTATCTGTTAGTTGGGCTAATTCTGTTTTATTGTTTTTATGCAAAACCTCATCAACAAAAACTCTATTTCTACCATCAAGATGCTTTGTTGCTTCTATTAAACTATGTAAAGGTTTTACTATAAGTTTTTTTATAAAATAGATTAAAAAAACAAAAAGAAAAAGAAACTTTAAAATTGTTATAACAACTATTAAAATTATATTTTTTTCTATTGTTTTATATATTATATCTTTATCATAATATACACTAATAGTTGCTACTTTTTTATTTTTATTGTTAAAAACATCAAAATCAAAACTTTTTAGATTTTCTTGATTTTCAATACTATTTTTATCTATTGTATATCTATTTTCTAAAAAAACTTCACCTGAGATTTGTCTTATTTTTATCTTTTCTATATTTGTATTACTTGTAATCTTTTCTGCTATTTGATTTGTTCTTTTTCTATCATAATTCCAAATACTTACACCAAGTTCATCGCCATAAGACTTTTTTATAAGTTCAAACTCTTTTTGTAAATTCTTTTTTGCCAATTCAAATTGCATAAAAATTTCATATGATGTGAAAGCTGTAACAACTATTATATATACAAAAAATAGTTTTTTAAATAATAAAAAACCCAATGAGTCTGAAAAACTATACATCTCTAGCCTTTTATATATTATTTTTTAGCTTTTACCAAATTTATTACTTCTTGAACTAAAGATTTATCAACTTTGCTTCTTGATATACAAATATCTGCTTTATCAATTTTTTCATCACCAATTGCAACTAAAACTAATTTGTTTTCAATTGCTGTTTTTTCTAGTTTTTCTAAATCCTCTCCTTGTGAATTTAATACATCAAATATTATTGCTTCAAAGGTTCTATTTTGTATTACTTTTTGAGCATTTTCCACAGAGTTTGTATGTTCAATTTGAATACCTTCTTTTTTAAATGTTACTAAAATTGGAAAAATAGTTGCATGGTCACCATTTATTATTAAAAGATTATTAAAATCTTTATTCTCTTCTTCACTACTTGTAGAACTATCTTCAATATCAAAAAACACTATCTCTTCTGTTTTTATACTTTCATCACCACTTGAAATATCAACCTTATCATCAGAAACATTTTTAATAGTTACTTTTTTAGGTAAAGTAACTTGAAATTCACTTCCTACTCCCATTTCACTACTTACTTTTATATCTCCACCTAAAAGTTGTGATAGCTCTTTTGATATTGCAAGTCCAAGTCCTGTTCCACCATATTTTCTTGTTGTACTACCATCAGCTTGTTTAAATCTTTCAAAAATATTTTTTAACTTGTCTTTTCCTATTCCTATTCCCTCATCAACTATAGAAATTATAATATCATCATTGCTCTCTTCTATTTTTATTTCAATACTTCCCTCTTCTGTAAACTTTATTGCATTACTTAAAAGATTTTTTATGATTTGTTTTACTCTTGATTCATCAGTTAAAATCTGAGTATTTTCTATATTAAATGATTTTAAAAATTTTAAGTTTTTATCTTTTGCTAGTGGATACATTGAATCATATAAAGAGTCAATTAACATTTGAATATCTATCTTTTTTAGATTTAAAGACAACTCCCCTGCTTCAATTTTTGAAATATCTAATATATCATTTATCAAAACTAAAAGATCATTTCCACAAGTATTTATTATGTTCATATTTTTTACTTGTTCTTCATCAAGTTTGCCCTTTTTATTTTTTTTCATTACAGAAGAAATTACAATAATAGAGTTTAAAGGGGTTTTTAATTCATGACTCATATTTGCCAAGAAGTCATTTTTATACTTATTTGATTCAACTAACTCTTTTCTTTGTCTTTCAAGCTCAATAGCTAAAGCTCTTAGTTTTTCATTTCTTTTTTTCATTATTGTAACATTTAAGCATGAATCAATACTAATATTTAGTTTATGAGCAAGACCTTGAAACATTGAACCTAAAAAACTCATATTCATACTTTTTTTACTATAAACAAGAAAAATTATTCCTCTATCTAAAGGTAGTATTAAAACCCTTTGTGTTTTATCATTTTTATTATCAATAATATTAAAACTATCATAAATATTAGAATAGTCTTCAATATCAAAATCTTGTATTTTACCCATACTTATGATTTTATTTAAGCTTCTTTTACTCTCATGATATAAATAAAAAGTTCCATATAAAGCAAAGGTTTCGTTAATAAATGTCTTTAATACTTCTTTTAGCATCTCTTTTAAATCTAAACTATTTCCTATTGCGCTATGACATTTATATGTAAGTGCTAATTGTTCAACTAACATATTGCACCTACAAGACAAGTTTTATTAAATAAATTTAAGTTTACATCGCCTTTATTTACAATCTCTCCTAATGTTAAAACTCCTAACATTAATCTATTATCACTTGTAGTTTTTATAATTTGCATTTCATCGTCAAAACTCTCTTTTAAAAAGTTTTTTCTTGATACGCACTCAAATACCAAAACTGCACTTTGTTTATTTTCACATTTTCCAACAGCTTCTAAAGTTGCTTGCTTTGCAGCATTGATTAATTTATCTTTATTGCCTTTTAAAATAGCAATTACAGAATTTTGAGAGATAGAATTAGAGATATTTAAACTATCATTTGAAACATCAAATATTTCTTTGACTAAAATCTCATTATCAAATTTTACTAAACCAATGGGATAAGAGTTTAAATAATCATTAATATCATTTATTTGTATATTTAAATCCTCTTCAATAACTTTTTTATAATAATCAAGTGCATTATTATAATCAATTTGTAAAATACTAGTTTCATTAACAAGTGTAGTTACAAGTTGATCTTTTAATATCGTCCATCCATGTTCTACACCAATATTAATCTCTTGCTTTTTACAAAGTAATAAAGCAGCATCTTTATATATGCCCTCAGGTGAAAAAATAACTTCTTTTCTATTAAAAGGAGTCATTCCCGCACCACCACCTAATACTTGTGTTTGTGGTTCAAGTAGTTCAAAAAAAGAGTCTAAAAACTCATCTATATGATGACTTAATCCATCAACAAAAGTAATTACTGATTTTGTTTGTTTAAATTGCTCTTTATCAAAAGAGATTTTTGAAATGTCATTTTGCATTATTATTTTTTCATCATCATCAAGCTTATATGCTAAAAGTCCATCTTTATAACTTACTGCTTCAAATATAATTTCAGGGAAA
The DNA here is from genome assembly GCF_055140965.1 of Malaciobacter sp. The sequence continues at coordinate 17,756 of NZ_JBSRRO010000029.1, read as the reverse complement.
ATAGCTCCATATGCTTCAATTTTAGAATTTTTCAATAATGACATATAAAACTTACACTCTTGAGCTACTAATAATAAATATCTATTATTTTCATCTTTACAATCTCTTACAAAGGCATCTAAACTTTTATAATATTTAACATTGATACTCATTGCAAACTCCTTAAAACAACTTGTGTATTAAATAGTATTTATATTATTTTACACAAGAATAGTAATATAATAGTATCAAAAAAAAGCTCTTGTTTCATAGTTAAATAATAATTTTTCTAAATTAAGGCAATTTTTTATTATTGTATTGTCTTTTTGAAACACTTTAAAATAAGCTTTATTACTAAATAATTTAGATATTATTACAATAATTTAACAAAGAGGAAATATATGCAATACTTTGGTGTATTTAAAACAAAATATGAAGAAGTTTTTTTAACAGAAAGCTATCTTTACATAAGTTGTGATAAAGATGATGAGATTACAGTAAAAGATTTAAAAGAAAAAATCAAAACAAATAAATTGAAAAAGAAAAATATCATAGGAACAATTTTTTTATATAATCCTATTGTTTCTCCTGTAGGATATGATTCAAATAAGTTTTTATTAGAACAAGAGTTTGACAAATTTGATGAAATGATTGAGCTTAAAATAGAAACATATATGACTGTATTTAAAAATGCCATGAGTAAAACAGATGAAATAAAAGGTAAATTAATTCAAGTTAGAAACTTATTTAACTTAAATGAAAAAAATATTGATTCATCTCAATTACTTATGAAGTTCAACGATGATTTAGAAAAATATAACTCTTTACAAAATACAGAATTTGATAGAGATATTATGTATTTAGATGCACAAAACTTAATTCCATCAGGTAAATTTGTATTTTTTTCATGGGGTGAAAAAATAAATGCAAAAGAGTTTATTTATATTGATGATTATGCAAGATTGATTTATGAAAATTGTAAAAAACTTGGTAAAAAAATAGCTTTTGTTTATAAAGAAGAAAAATCTTTAGAGGGTGCTGAACAACTACTTCAATTTGCTACACCAATGCAAAATATAAAAACAAAAAACTCAATTACTAGTGCAATAAATGAATCTTTTAAAGAGTTTCCACCAAAAATATCACCATATAAGTAGTAATAAACTTTTATGACTTTTACCAAAGAACAATTAGACATAATAAACTCAAAAGAGCACTCTTTTAAAATAAATGCAGTTGCAGGAAGTGGCAAAACAACAACACTTCTGCAATATGCTAAAAACTTTCCTAAATACAAAATCTTATATCTTGCATATAACAAATCTTTACAAACTAGCCTAGAGAAAAAACTAAGTAGCTTAGAAATTTTTAATATGGATGTAAAGACTATACATTCACTAGCTTTTAATAAAATGCAAGCTTGGAAATATAAACTAAGTTATGATTTAAAAGTAGATACTATTTACAAGTGCATAAAAGAGTTTGAACAAAATAGACTATCATACGAACCAACACCAAACTATCTAGCACTTATAAAAGATATTATTAACTTTTATTGTAATAGTTCACTAATACAAATAGATGAAGTATTACTTCAAAGTTATAAAAAGTATTCAAATTTAGATGCAAAAGTCTTAAAACTTCTAAAAACAAGAGCAGAAAATATTTTAAACCATACAAGATATATCTTAACTTCTATGAAAACACAAAAAATTGAAGCAAGCCATGACTTTTATTTAAAGTTGTTTTATCTAAATAAAAAAATCTCTTCAAACTTAGGATATGATTTAATTTTAGTAGATGAAGCACAAGATATTTCTGATGTAATGATTTCAATAGTTGAAGCACAAAAGTGTAAAAGAGTCTATGTTGGAGATAGTTTTCAACAAATCTACTCTTTTAGGTTTGCTATAAATGCTCTTGATAAAATAAAACTTCCTATATATAAATTAAGTAAAAGTTTTAGATTTTCCAATGAATTAGCAAAAAAACTAGAGTACAATCTAAATCAGCTTTATAGCAAAATTGATTCAAAATCTCTTGAAATATTTGGATTAGAAAATAAACAATCTTTAATAGGAGAAAAAGTAGTCAATGAAAAAAAACCTTTTTGTGTAATAAGCAGAACAAGTTTTGCACTTGCAAAAGAAGTAATAAAATATATAAATAAAAAGAGAGATTTTAAAATATATTTTGAAGGTGGATATAATTCATACTCTTTTATGAATCAAACTGTTTATTCAATATACTACTTAAAACAAAAGAAGTATGAAAAGATATCAATTGATGAGTTAAAAGAGTTTAGTTGCATTGAAGAGCTTGAGGAGTATGCTAAAGATACAAAAAACCAAGATTACTTAAATGTAATAAGATTTATTAACACTTATAATGATTCAATATTTGAAATAAATAAAAACATAAAAAGTAATCTTACACAAGATAAATCAAAAGCTGATATAATTTTTACAACTGCACATAAATCCAAAGGTATGCAATACTCTCAAGTTATTATGTGTGAAGATGACTTTATAAGTAAAAAAGATATATTAAGTTCGAAAAAGAGTACAACAAATCTAAAAATAAATGAAGAATTAAATATCTATTATGTTGCAGCTACAAGAGCAATGGATGCTTTAAATCTTGCCAATTTAGATTTAAATTATAGTTTTGATGAATCAAAAGTAAATAATCAAGAAAATTTTAAAGTAAAAAACTCTAAGAAAAAAGTTCCAATGAAAAAACTTAAAGAACTTCAAAATAGATGGTTAGAATCAAATAAAATCAAACATTTTTAAATTTTTAGAAATTTTTCTAAACTTTTAAATAATTTCAGCTTTATTTAATCTAGTACCTATTATAATTCCACCCGCTTAACAATAAAGCGACACAAAAACTTAACAATCGGTGAGGTTGGAGAGTGGTCAAATCCAGGAGACTGTAAATCTCCCGCCTATGGCTTCGAAGGTTCAAATCCTTCTCTCACCACCACTATTTAAGTTTAGGTGGCTCGGTAGCTCAGTCGGTAGAGCAAAGGACTGAAAATCCTTGTGTCGGCAGTTCGATTCTGCCCCGCGCCACCATTTTTTATGCCTACAAAAAAGTGCGAGTGTGGCGGAATAGGTAGACGCGTGGGACTTAAAATCCCATTCCGGTTTCGGAGTGTGAGTTCGATTCTCACCATTCGCACCACTTTTTTAAATAATCACTAAATGACACTATAATTTTCAAAGTAAAATCTATAGTATTTCTTAATATACACTAAAAAGCTATACTTTTATATTTTAAAGTTCAATAATAAAAATAATTATAAGTATTTTATGTTAATATATTTAAAAATTATTAAAAGGCTGTTTATATAATGTTTTTATCAAATATTAAACTTTGGAATTTTAGAAGATATGGAAATGAACAAGATTATATTTTAAAAAAAGACACTCCTGATTTAAATCTAACTTTTCAAAAGAATCTAAATGTGTTAATTGGTCAAAATGATGCAGGTAAAACTGCAATTATTGATGCTATAAAACTTGTATTAAAAACACATAGTTATGAATATATAAAAGTAGAGAATCTTGATTTCTATAATGACTCTAAACGATTTAGAATAGAAGTAGAGTTTAATGATTTAACAGATGATGAAGCGAAAAATTTTGTTGAATGGTTAGGCTATAAAAATGAAAAAGTTTTTCTTAGATTAATATATGATGTATCAAGAAACGATGAAAGAATATTTCCTTCTGAGGTAAAAGCTGGTGTTGATGAAAGTGGTTCTCAGATGACTGCTGAAGCAAGAGAATATTTAAAAGTTACTTATCTTAAACCCCTTCGTGATGCTCAGAGTGAATTAGTTGCTAAAAAGAATTCAAGAGTTTCTCAGGTTTTATTAGGTGATGAAGCTTTTAAAGGAAAAGAAGAAACACATTATTTAATAGATTATTTTAAAGAGTTTAATCAAATAATTGAAAAGTATTTTAAAGGAAAAGATAAAGATGGTAATGATTTTACAGAAGATGAAAAGAAAAAAGGAAAAGTTTTAAAAGGTAAAATTGATACTTATATTAAGGCTTTTTATGAAGCCTCAAAAGAAAGTGAATTTGAAATAAGTGGAAGCAAACTACGTGAAATTTTAGAAAAAATATCAATATTTATAAAGGATGAAAAAAACTTAGGATTAGGTACTCTAAATAGATTATTTATGGCTACTGAGTTATTACACCTTGGAAAAGAAGATTATCATGGTTTAAAACTTGGGTTAATAGAAGAGTTAGAGGCTCATTTACATCCTCAAGCTCAAATGAAAGTTATTGAGAAGTTACAAAAAGAAGAAAATAAACAGCTTATATTAACAACACATAGTCCAAATCTAGCGTCAAAAGTAAAGTTAGAAAATTTAATTATTTGTAATAAAAATAATGCATATTCTATGACAAAAGATAACACAGCATTAAAGCCAACAAATTATAAATATTTAGAAAGATTTTTAGATACTACAAAAGCAAATTTATTTTTCGCAAAAGGAGTGATTTTAGTAGAAGGGTGGGCAGAAGAACTTTTAATACCAACGTTAGCTAAGAGAATTGGATATGATTTAACTGAAAATCAAGTATCTGTTATAAATGTAGCAAATACTGCATTTTTACGATATGTAGATATATTTAAAAGAAAAGATTTACAAAATGATATTGGTGTAAAAGTTTCAGTTATCACTGATTTAGATTTAAGACCAACTGAGTATGCGCTAGAAGAAGATTTTATTGAAAAGTTAAATAAGTATATAGATTCTAAAAGAACTGAAAGTGGATTTGATGAAGAAGATGTGAAAAATGCTTATTTAAAAAAACACAATGTCGTTGATGTATATAGTATTGATGAAGAACTGCAAAAGAAAGTAGATAAATATGAGACAGATAATATTTCAAATATTAAGGCGTTTATTGCTCCTGAATGGACTTTAGAATATTGTTTAGCAAAATCTACTAATTTAAGAAAGTACTTTTTTAAATCAGTACTTAAATCACATATTGAACAAAAAATAGATAAAGGTAAAACTAGTGGTACTATAAAAGAATACATAAAAGCAAAATTAAAAGTTAATACATATTTTAACAATTGGTCTGATTCAGATGAAAAAATAGCATTTGAAATATATTGGCAAATATTAGGTAATAAAAATTATGTAGGTACTGCTTCTGATGAAATCTCAAAATCAATTATTGCTCAGAGATTTGCTGAGATTTTAGAAAAAAGTAATTCAATAAATTTTGATGCAGTTAAAGAAGATGCAAATGTAAAATACTTATGTGAGGCTATACAACATGCTTGTTCATGATATTACAATTACGAATGAAGACATTGCTTATGCCGAAAAGATTTTATTAAAAGAAGGCCAAACTTTTCAAGATGAGAATAATGAGAGAATTGACTTTATAAAAGACTTAACAACATTGGACTTACAAGCTGTTCCGGGAAGTGGAAAGACAACTGTACTACTTGCTAAGCTATTGATTTTAGAAAGATACTTACCTTTTGATGATGGTTCAGGAATTTTAGTGATTTCTCATACTAATACTGCAATCAATGAAATAAAAGATAGAATAGGTAAATATTGTCCAAAACTTTTTTCTTATCCAAATTTTATTGGTACTATTCAATCTTTCATAAACAAATTTTTAGTTAATCCTTTTTATAAAAATCATATGAAACAAAAGTTAGCTTATATTGATACTGAAATATATGAAAACATGTTGATTTCTGAATTTGAAAAAGTTAAATGGAATAACCCTCCTAAATTAGGCCAATGGTTGTATATGAGTAATGGAAGAGATAATGATAGAGTTCATAAAGTTATTAAAAATATTTACTATGATTTCGATAGTGAAGAAGTTAGAGATATTAATACAAATACAAGATTAATTGCATGTACTAATCCTAAACATAACTTATTGAAATCTATAGTTTTTAAAGTTTTATTAGATGGTGTTCTTTCGTATAAGTATGCCTATAAGTTAGCAAACTATTATATTGAAGACTTTCCTAAAGTTGTTGATATCTTGAGAAAGAGGTTTTCATTTGTATGCATTGATGAAATGCAAGATATGGATAATTTACAGTATGATTTACTTGAAAAATTATTCTTTGAGAGTAATTCAGAAACTATTTTTCAACGAATTGGAGATAAAAATCAAGCCATTTATAATGGAGGAAATATTGAAACAGATATAATTTGGGAAGATAGAGAAAAAGTTTTAAATCTTACTGGAACAAATAGATTTTCTCAAACAATTGCAACTTTTGTTCAAAACTTTGGAATAACTCATGTCCCAATAAATTCTTTACAAAACTATAGTGAGGATTTTAAACCTCATATCTTTAAATATAATGATGAAAATATTCAAGAAGTTATACCTAAATACTCACAATTAATTAAAAGGTATGTTGATGAAGGAAAACTTCAGATAAATGAAACGAAGCCATTTAAAGCAATTGCTTGGAGAAAAGAACATGATACTCATATTGCTTTAAAGAGCTATTTTGAAGATTTTGAACAAAGTCAACATAAAGTAAAAGAAAATTATGAAAATCTGAAAAGTTATTTAGTTTATTTTGAAAGAGGGAATAATAGTTTTAGAGGTATTAGGAAAAGTATTTTAAATGCAATTATAAAGATATTAAAATTAGAAAATGTAAAAGATGAGAATGATAGGCTATATACAAGAAAATCTTTGATAAATGTACTAAAAGAAAAACAGAAAGAAGAACAGAATAGTATCTATGATGATTTTAATTTAAATATTTATAAATGGTGTAAGTCACTTCTCGTATCAAACGATGTTGATATTATATTTAATCAGATTAAACAATATATACCTGGTTTTTTAAATATTTTTGAAAAATCAATTGTTAATAGTAGTGTATTTATTTCTAATGAAACCTTAGATGAATCAACTACTTCAAATTCGACTGAAATTAAAAACATATACAGTCAAGATGGAATTGATATTCATATATCAACAGTTCATAGTGTTAAAGGCGAAACCCATACAGCTACTTTATATTTAGAGTCCTTTTATCATTCAGAATATGAATCCCAAAGGCTTTTAGAACAATTTAAAAATATGCCTTTTAGTAATAATGCATCAAGACATATTCAAAGTGTAAAAATGGCGTATGTTGGTTTTTCTAGACCAAGCCATCTATTATGTATTGCTATCCATGAAAATAGATTTTGTGACTCTTTATCTGAATCAGGGTGTTATGAAATTATAAATGTTTAAAAAGTCATCTTGAAACATAACTTGAAAACCCCCATGGAATAGAAATACACAATAAAATCAATACAATAGCATTTGAAATAACTACCATTTTATTTTTCTTATAGTTACATTTCTCTTTTTTTATTTTACTATTAAAAAAAGATAATAGTAGTATTGCAAAAAATGTAGTTAATGGATGTTCAACTGCAAAAAATCTTATTTCACTTAGTTTTATCATCTCAAAAGGGTTTGTATAAAACTGTCTTACAATATCTGAAAATAGATATAATCCAAATCCCAAACTTAACTGTATATGAGCAAAAAATGTAGTCATATAAGTGATTTGTTTATTATAAATATTATATTTTTTATAAAAAATAGTATTATATAAACAAAAACAAAATCCTAAGATTATAAATAAAAGCAAAAACCATCTAATATAAGAGTGAAGAGTTAAAACTGTATAATACAAATTTATTCCTTTTTTAATAAAATATTAACTTTTTTATAAACAAACAAAAAGGAAAAAGATAAGCCTAAGGTAATCAAATTGCGAAATAATTCAAATTTAACAGTTGAAAAATTTATTGATGTGTTAAAACTACTTGAAAAAAGAGTTAATACAAATACTCTTTTAACTAAAAATACAAAAATAGAAGCCAATACAATTTTTACACTAATTAAACAAATCTCACAAAAAGAGAAAAGTGATAAAATCTATTTTGATATATCAAATATGGTTATTCCAAGTAGTATTGGTATTTTGGGTTATTTAATATCCCATTCAAATAATTTAAATGAAGCATTAGAAAAACTTAGTGTTTATTATAAAATATTAGGAGATAGTTTAGAAATTAGATATAAAAATAGTAGCTTATTTATATACTTAGATGAAAATATTAATCACTTTGAACAAAAATTAAAACTTCATATAATTGCAATTATTACTCTTTTGAAAAATATCTTATATAAAAACTTAGAGTTTGAATACTGCAATTTTAATTTTAAATCACCTGTTTGCACAAAAGAGTATGAAAAACAGTTTGGTAAAAACCTCAATTTCCAAAAAGAGCATACTAATATTGTTTTTACAAAACAGTGTTTACAATATAAAACAAAATTTAATGATGAAACACTTTTAATACTTTTTGAACAAGAAGCAAAAAAGATGTTAGATTTAGTAAGCAGCAATAACTTTAAAGAAGAAGTTAGTAAAGAGATTATTAAACTTATTTCCTTAGATGAACTTAGCTTACAAAATGTAGCTAAAAGATTAAATATTCATGAAAGAACTCTACAAAAAAGATTAAAAGAAGAGAAAAGTTCTTATACAAAAATAGTTAAAGAAGTACGAATTAAATTAGTAAAATACTATTTAAGTAAGAACTTCACTGCAAATGAGTTGAGTACACTTTTAGGTTTTAGTACTACAAACTCATTTTTAAAAGCTTTTAAATCATGGTTTAATAAAAGTTTTGAAGAGTTTAAAAATAAATCTCTTTAAAGTTTCAAAACTCCTTTAACTCTGTTTATGCTATCTTTTTTTGATAGGCTAAGTCTTAGTCCATTTACACCAAAAAGAATCTCACCTTCAAAAACCTCAACTGTAATAGGATATGAAGTTTTATGCTCTTTCATAACTTGATCTTGTTTAAATACTATTATACTCAACTGTAAAAGAAGAAAAAGATGGTCTTCCTGCACAAGCTTTAGAACTAGCAAATAAAATTTTAAATTTAAATTCATTTATTATTGTAGCACCAGAATACAATGGAGTAATGCCTCCTGTTTTAAACAATGCAATGGCATGGACATCAAGAAGTACAAAAGACTGGAGAGATGCTTTCAATGAAAAAGTAGTAGCACTTGCAACACACAGTGGTGGAGGTGGAGCTAAAGGGCTTCAAGCTATGAGAATAATGTTTCAACACTTAGGAGCAAATATCCTAGCAAGAGAGATCTTAACTTCATATGATAGACCACTAAACGAAGAGACTGCAAAAAATATTATTAAACAATTAGCTAATTTTTCTTAATACAAGGTTTTACTTCCTTGTATTAATAAAGCTAAACTTTATACATACACAAATTACTTTTATGCCACATAATACTGTTACTATTTTTATAATTGATTAATATATAGTTGCTATACTTAAGTATTTCAATAAGAAATTACATCAAATATGATATATTTATCAAGATATAAAAGGATTAATAAATTGAGAGCAAAAGCAATATTTTTACAAATTTTATTGATTTCTTTTTTCTTTAGTGGCTGTGATTTACTTGGTCCATCCCAAGAAGAGATAAGATTAAAAGAGAAAGAATTAAATCAAGCAAAACAAATGAAGCAAGAAGAGATTGAAGCACAACTTGCAATAAAAGAGAAAGAGATAGCTTTAAAAGAAAAAGAGTTAAACCAAAATCAAGCACTAAAACAAAAAGAAGTAGAGTTTAAACTAGAAGAGAAAAAAGCTGAATTAAATAGTAATAAAGATATTGAAATTGAGAAAATCAAAGCAGAAATTGCTAAAGAAAAAATCAAAATAGAAAAAGAAAAAATCAAAGCTATAAACAGAGAAAAAAGACTCAAATTTGAGCTAGATGCCTTACAAAAAGAAAAAGAGAATCAAATCAAAACATATGGATTAATTCTAATAGGATTTATACTACTTCTTCTTAGCTTTTTACTTTTTATATATTTAAATAATAAAAGAAAAGATAAACTAAAAGCCTATGAAGATAATATGGAAAAATATTTTAGATCAAAAGAGAATGAAGCAAAACTACAAATTGCAAATAAAATCTTAGATACTATTTCAAAAGGTGAATTAAAACCAGAAACAGAGGCTAAGCTAATAGCTTCTTTAAATGGCAATCCCCAATCAAAAATTCAAACTCAAAATCAAGTTCTTAAAAACTCAAATGATGATGTGATGAATTTAGAAGTTTTAGATAAAAAAATAAAAAAAGAGCAAGATAAATAGAATAGAAAAATCTATTCTATTTATTATTCTAATATAAACCTTGTATTTCTATTTTGTAAAGGTCTATTGTTTTTACCCATAATTGCTTTAAAATCTTCAAGTTGATCTTTTGAAGCTTGTACTGGTGTTTTTAAAACAATCCATTTTACACCCTCTGTACATGGAGGAGTAGTTAATGAACCATCAAATGTATAATACTCTTTATTTTCTGGCAAAATATCATAGCCATAAACATCTGCTCTAATACTATTTGATTGGTTCTTTTGTTCAGGAACATTTCTTAAAAGCTTGTTTAATACTATATTTGTATCTTCTGCTTCTTCAAACATCACAGCAATAACTGCAAGATTTTTATTTTTATCTTGATGAACTAAATGAACTTCCATAGGATAAGAAACTCCATCAATTCTATTTTCACTTGGAGTATGAAAATGCATTTGTAATAAAGAATAATCTTTTGATTGAAAATCAATCAAGTTTCCCCTTGCAAAATTAACTTTTAAACTATGTCCATTATTACTAAAAGTTGTTGCTCTAGCATCATCATAAAAAGTTATTTCATCTAGTTGTGCTTTTAAAATATCACCTCTTATATCAAGGGGCGATTGATATTTACCACTTTCACATATCTTATACTCTTTATCTAAACTAGCCCAATTTTGAGGAGCTAAATCACCCTCATATCCCCAAGCTGCATTTTGTTTTTTAGTTTCACTTTCACTTAACATTAATGCTATTGCTGCAACTATTAAAATATAAATCATTGTATTTTTCATATTAAATAATCCTTTTTTGTTAATTTATTTAAAAGGTGAAATAAAATTTTTATCTAAATAATCATACTTCAAACATCTTTCACATTTTGCAATATCTTCATATTCAATAGATGATAGATTTAAATCTTTAAATGTATCTCTTATTATACTAATTGCTTCTTCATTTGCTGAATAAACAACTGCTTTAGAACCAATATTTCCACTAACTATTTTATCTGTCTTTGATAAAACTTTTTCCATGTTATTTTCCCAATAATCAATCAATTTTTGATTATCTTCTAGTTCTTCAGATTTTTCGTCCCACTCTAAACATAAATCTGGTAGTAAACCACAAGTTTTTCTATCATCAAAATCAATTGTAATCCCTCTTAGTTGCACGATAAGCTCCTTTTGTTAGTTTGTAGATAAATTATAACAAAATTTATACTATTAATTAAGTTTAATATTTATCAATCTTTGAATTATCTCTTGTGTTTCATTGGCATCAAAAAAGATATTCATTGCTAATTCTTTATTTACTTTTATTAAAAACTCTTTTCTTTTAATAGATAATTGCTTTTCATCATCTTTAAACTCATATAAAATTCTTGTCATTTCATTTTCATACTCTTTTATAATATCCTCTTTTTTTTGAGTTTTAGAATTTATAATTTTAGTTTTTAAAAACTTTTTTCTTATTAGTATATAAATAGCTAAAAGAGTTAGTGATATTAAAATTAAATCTATTATTTGCATAAATGTTCCTTTGTTTTAAAATACTAACACGATTTATATGACTTTCTTATAAAATATCTATTATTGCTTTAACTTTATATAGAATTAAAAAATAAAACTAAGCTTAAAAATTATTCTACATTTTACTAAATCAAACACTTTATATACATACTATTGTACTATAATAAAAAAGCTAGACAATAAAAAAAAGGAGTATTATGTCTTTTAGTACTGCAGATATATGTGATGATTTTAAAGATCAAGAGAAGATTCAAGTATTATCACCAAAATTTAAGAACTATGGAAAAAAAACAAAATTCCAAGGTGAAGTTGTAACTATTAAACTTGACAAAAGTAATTGGATACTAATTTCAACATTAAAAGAAGAAGATGGTAAGGGAAAAGTTGTTGTAGTAGATGCAAACCAAGAGTTTTATGCTATTGTTGGTGATAAACTTATGGACTTTGCAAAAAATAATAACTATGAAGCAATTATTATAAATGGCTATGTACGAGATATTGATGTAACAAAAGATATTGATGTAGGCTTATTAGCTATTGGAACTTGTCCTCAAAGAAATTTTGAAAAAACTCAAGGTTTAAAAGATGTTGAACTTAAGTTTGAGGGAATTACTGTAAATAGTGGTGATTATATTTATGCTGATTGTGATGGTGTAATTATCACAAGCAAAAAACTTATATAAAAGACTCTTTATTTTAAAGAGTCTTTTAATTGCTTAAACTTTTCATCTTTTGTATCATAATACATAATTGAACCATCTTCAATTTTATAATACCACCCATGAATTTCAAGTGTTTTTTCTTCAACTTTTCTTTTAATTTCTGGATAAGTTAATAAGTTTCTTAGTTGATAAACCACTGAACTTTTTTCAGTTTTAGTATAAATCTCTTCAGCAGATAAATCCAAATAGTTATTAAGCACATAATTTCTTGCTTTTTTACCTAATTCTAACCATTTTTTAACATGTACAAGACCTATATTATCATCTTCTATTTCACTATATAAAGCTTTACAAGCACCACAATGTGAATGTCCACAAACTATAATATGTTTCACATTTAAAACACTTACAGCAAACTCAATAGCAGCAGAACTTCCATGAAAATCAAAATCGGCCTCAAAAGGTGGTACAAAATTACCTACATTTCTAAGAATAAACATATCCCCAGGCTTTGAATCCATTATCAAATCTGGAACAACTCTACTATCGCTACAACCAATAAATAACACTTCAGGACTTTGTCCTTTTTCAACCAATGTATTAAAATCATCTTTATAATCTTTAAACATTGAATTTTTAAAAGTTAAATTTCCTTGAATTAATTGCTCTAAACCCATATTTCACTCCTAATGTTTAACTTTAATATTTTTTTCTTTAATTTTTGCTATAAAAGAGATAATTTTTGCTACTTTTTGTTCTTCTTCTTTTATATGTTCTTGTGTTTGTAAAGTAAATGTTTCAAGTTTTTCATCTAAATAACTAGTATTGAAATTTCCTACTTTAAAATCTTCATCCCTTACTATTTCCCTATGCAATGGTATATTTGTAGGAAAACCTTCAATATAAAACTCATCCAATGCTCTTTTTGCTTTTTTTACTGCACCTTGCCAATCTAATGACCAAACTATAAGTTTTCCAATCATTGAATCATAATTTGCTGGAACTTTATATCCTGAATAAATAGAAGTATCAAGTCTTACACCAGGACCACCAGGAGTTAAATATTTTGTGATAGTACCAACTGAGGGCATAAAGTTTTTTTGAGGGTTTTCAGCATTAATTCTAAACTCAATAGCATATCCTCTAAATTTTATCTCATCTTGAGATAGTTGAAGTTTATCACCCTCTGCTATTTGTATCATTCTTTGAATAATATCAACACCTGAAATAATTTCAGTTACAGGATGTTCAACTTGTACTCTTGTATTCATTTCTATAAAATATATATTATCTTTATCATCAAGTAAAAACTCAACAGTTCCTACATTTTCATAACCTAATTTAATCATTGCATTTGTTGCAATATCATAAAGTTCTTTTCTCACATCACTGTTTAATCTAGGAGATGGAGCAACTTCAATTACTTTTTGATGCCTTCTTTGAATTGAACAATCCCTTTCACCCAAATGTAATACATTTCCATACTTATCAGCAATAATTTGTACTTCAATATGTCTTGGATTCTCTACAAATTTTTCAATAAATACTTCACCCCTACCAAAATATTTTATAGCCTCATTTGTAGCACTTTCAAACATTTGTTTAAAATCTTTTTGATTTTTAACAATTCTCATACCTCTACCACCGCCACCAAATGCAGCTTTTATAATCACAGGAAAACCAATATCTTTTGCAATATCTTCAGCTTTATTTACATCATCAATTGGTTCATTTGTTCCCTCAAGTACAGGAACACCCACTTTTTTCATAGCAACTTTTGAAGCCATTTTATCACCAAATAAAGCAATATGCTCAGGCTTAGGACCTATAAAAATTATTCCATTTTCTTCACATGCTTTTGCAAACTGCGCATTCTCACTTAAAAATCCATATCCTGGATGAATAGCATCACAATTTGCTTTTTTTGCAATTGAGATAATTATATTAAAATCTAAATAAGCATTTATTGGATCTTTCATAATAGGATAACACTCATCAGCTTTCCTAACCCAAACTCCCTCAACATCAACCTCTGAAAAAATAGCAACACTTGTAATATCTAACTCTTTACATGCTCTAATTATTCTTAAGGCAATTTCTCCTCTATTTGCTATTAAAACTTTTGAAATCTTTTTCACAATATTTCCTATTTTTTTTCCCATATTTTAAACTTATAAAAAAAATAATTCTTCTTCTTTTGTGCTAGTTTTATTGTTTATTTGTGCTAATTATATTATTCATTTGTGCTACACTTATAAGTTATTTATGCTAAAATATTTTTATGAAAAAAGAGACACTACAAAAAAGAGTAAAAATTGCAAATAATGTTATGTACTATATATACACTCATATTGACACTCATATTGATATTGAAGAGTTAAGTTATGATTTTCAAGTTAGCAAGTTTCATATGCAAAGAATATTTAAAGAGGCTTTTGGAAAAAATATTTATGAAAGTATCAAATCAATTAGACTTCAAAAAGCTGCAAACTTACTTTTAACAAATAAATACTCAACAATTTCAAATATAGCAAATTTGTGTGGATATAGTTCTCAGTCTTCATTTATAAAAGCTTTTAAACAAAGATTTGAAATGACTCCCAAACAGTGGAAAGACAAAGGCTATAAAGAGTATTCAACAAAAATATTACAACAATCAAAAAGTGCTTTAAATTCAAATGCAGACTTTTCAAAAATGACACCTACGATAGTTAAAATGCCAAGTTTAGATAGTTTTTATATTAGAAATAAAGGCTATAATAAAAACATAAAAAATACTTGGCAAAAACTTCAAACATTAATTTTAAATAATAATTTGAAAAACTACAAACAAATAGCGCTTCTTCATGATAACCCAACAATTACTCCACTTAATGAGTGTCAATACATTGCTTGTATCGTACCTGAGAAAAAAAGTGATGTAAATAGCCATAGATTACCAAAATTTAAAATCTCAGAAGGAGTATATGCAAAATTTGATTTAGAGGGTGTTCATGGAGATATGCTAAAATTTATTCACTGGGTATATCATGAATGGCTTGTTAATAGTGAGTATGAAACTACTACAAAGCCATCTTATGCAGTCTATAACAAAAATAATTTCTTAAGTGAAGATAATAGATTTGATATGAGTTTTTATGTATCAATAAAGTTTTAAAATAGAACTATAAAGTTCTATTTTAAACTATTTTCTATATGATTTAGTAAAGTTTGTTCATCTACTAAACCTACAAATTTTTCTAAAAATTTCCCATCTTTACCATATAAAAATGATTCAGGAACTCTTTTTACATCATCAAAGTTTTTTGCCATTCTAAAGTTTTCTTGTTCGTTTATTGTAACAGGAAACTTCATATTAAACTCTCTCATAAAATCAGCAAGAGCTTTCATATCTTTATTTTTTTCATATAAAACACCTATAATTACAAAGTCATCTTGATATTTTTCATAAACTCTATTGAACATAGGAATCTCTTCTTTACAAGGAGGACACCAAGTAGCCCAAAAATTAATTAATACTACTTTATTTTTTAAATCTTCTGATGTTAATTTATCATTTTCAACAGTTAGCTTAATTGTTTCACCTGCTGTTGTTTCTAAACTATAAGTTTTATTACCTTGTTTTTTTAACTCTTTAAAACTTTTTGAGTCTTTAATTACAACAGCTTGTGCTTCATCTTCACTTCCACAACCTGTAAAAATAACAGCAAATATAACTAAAGTAAATAAATATAATTTTTTCATATTATCTTTCCTTATTCAAAAATTTCTTTTTCTACTAAATCAAAAAAAGCTTGATAACTTAGTGTTTCAAGTTCCTTACCATTTACAAAAAAAGTTGGTGTTCCTTGTACTCCTAAAGTAGTAGCATCTTCATAATCTTGCTCTAGCATTTGGCTTATATCAATAGATAAAAAATCTTTTTTTAATTTTTCCATATCAAGACCTGCTTTTGGAAGATGTTGCCAAATTAGTTCTGGTCTAGGATTTAAAGGATCAGCCCACTCTTCTTGATATTTAAATACTATATCTAATGTTTGTTTATATTTATTTTGAGCTCTTGAAGCTTCTAAAATCTTTATTACATAAGCAGAATTATCATGATTTGCTAAATATCTTACTACAAATTTTACATCTTTATAGTACTGCTTTAAAATATCATTTACAACACTATTAAATATTTTACAAGGAGGACACTGTGGATCCATATACTCAACAATTACAACATTTGCTTTATTCTCTCCAAAACTATAAGAGTTTTCTCTTACAAATGGAGCGTTATTAGTGTCTTTGTAAGTAGCTAAACTATTTTTTGTATTTATTTTATAAACCGTAATAGCAGCAACAAAAACAGCTACAACAATAACCAATGTAAAAAATACTAATTTTTTATTTTTCATCTTTAAATAAACCTCTTTTCCCTAAATATAATAAAATCAATATAATACTATACGCAATTAAAGATAAAAATGGAATTGTGATAAAGCCAAACCAGTTAATATACTCTGTACTACAAGGCACACCTTGAACACAAGGTACAGCACTTTCAGAAATTATTCCAAACATCAAAAGATTATGATAAATAGCGATCGCTAATCCAACTAATACTAATCCAATTGAGTATTTAAATAGTTTGTCATCTGGATATAATAATCCAAGTAGAAATATTATTACCAAAGGATACATAAATATTCTTTGATACCAACACATAGAACAAGGGATAAATTGCATAACTTCACTAAAAAAAAGACTTCCTAAAGTAGCAATTAAAGCTGTTACAAAACATAAAAAAACAATGGTAGAACCAATTTTACTATTCACTTTTATATCCTATTTTTCATATGATTTTAACTAAAATTCGTGTAGTTTATGTGTATTATATCAAAAAAATTATTTTTTTTGATTAGATAAAAAATAAACAGTTTATCCATATGTATAATAATTAATATCTGTTATAATAATTATACAATTAAAAAAGGTAAAATATGTTTTCAAATATAAAAATTAAAGTCTATTTCCAACCAATAATTTCAATAAAAGATAAAAAAATATTTGCATTTGAAGCATTAGTTAGAGGCTTTGATAAAAAAAACAATCTCATAACTCCAGATATTTTACTAGAAAAAGCAAAAAATGATAAAGTTATTGAAAAATTTGATAATTATATTAGACAAAAAGCAATTAGAAAATTTAAAAGTTATTATGATGAAGATGAGAATTTATTACTTTTTTTAAATTTTGAGTCATCAGTAATAGAAAAATCAGAAAAATACAACTTTAACTTAGATTTTGTTAAAGAAGTTGAAAGACTTAATATAAATAAAAAAAATATTGTTTTAGAGATAAAAGAAGATACTATTTCTA
>NZ_JBSRRO010000028.1:0-34915 GCF_055140965.1 Malaciobacter sp. | reverse complement strand
TGCTGCTGGTGATGTTAGAATTGATGCTGCTAAACAAGTGGTTTGTGCTGCTGGTGATGGTGCTACTGCTGCTGTTGATATTATTGAATTTTTAGGATAAGAGGGAAAAAATGTTAAAAGTTGGTATTGTTGGAAGTACAGGAAGAGTTGGAACACTTCTAATAGATGATTTAAAAAAAGATAGTGAGGCACAACTTGCTGGTATTCATGTATTTGATAAGTTAGAAAAAGATGTGCCTAGTGATGTTATTGTAACAAATGATATGAAAGTTTTAATGGATAGTGTTGATGTTGTAATTGACTTTTCTGCACCAGCAGCAACTGAAGAGTTATTAACTCAAGTAATAGATAATAATGTTAGGAAACCTTTAGTTATTGCAACAACTGGTTTTTCAAAACATCAACAAAATTTATTAATTGAAGCTAGTAAATTAGTTCCAATTTTATACTCAACAAATATGAGTTTAGGTGTTGCTGTTTTAAATAAACTTGTCTCTTTAGCTTCAAAAACATTAAGTGATTTTGATATTGAAATTGTTGAACAACATCATAGATATAAAGTAGATTCTCCATCTGGAACTGCTTTAACATTAGCAGAACATGCAGCACGTGCTAGAGATTTGGATTTAGATAAGGTTAGAGTTTCAGGAAGAGATGGAGATATTGGAGCTAGAACAAAAGATGAAATAGGAGTTATGAGTTTAAGAGGTGGTGATATAGTTGGTCGGCACACTGTTGGACTTTACAATGATGGAGAGTTTATAGAGCTTCATCATACTGCAACTGCAAGAAATACTTTTTCAAAAGGCGCGATTAAAGTTGCTAAATGGCTTGTAAATAAAGAACCAAGTTTATACTCAATCAATGACGCTTTAGGTCTATAAAATCAAAAAACAAAATTCAAATTTAAAAGAGAAAAGAAATTTCATAGCGCATCAAGTTCACTTTTCTCTTTTAGTAAGGTTAAATAAATGTGTGCAATAGTGGGAATTTACGATAATGACAATGCAGCAAGACTTGCTTCAATAGCTCTTTTTGCCATGCAACATAGAGGTCAAGAAGCTACAGGTATATCTTCTTCAATTAATGGGAAAATCCATACAATCAAAAATAGAGGTTTGGTATCAGAAGTTTTTGATGATGATGCTTTAAATATATTAAAAGGTAACATGGCAATAGGTCATAATAGATACTCAACAGCTGGTGGAGATTCTATTTTAGATGCACAACCTGTATTTGCAAAATACAAATTAGGTGAGATGTCTATAGTTCATAATGGTAACTTAATTAATAAAAATGAAGTAAGAGAAGAGTTAACTAATAATGGTGCAATTTTTCAAACAGGAATGGATACTGAAAACTTAATTCACTTAATTGCAAAAAGTAGTGAAAATAGATTAAGAGATAGAATTAAAGAGGCTTTAAATAAAACTATTGGTGCTTACTGTTTTATTGTTCAATCAAGATCAAAACAGTTTGTAATAAGAGATAGATATGGAATTAGACCTTTATCTTTAGGAAAACTAAAATCAGGTGGATATATTGTTGCTAGTGAAACTTGTGCGTTTGATTTAGTAGATGCAGAATTTATAAGAGATGTAAGACCAGGTGAAATGCTTATTTTTAGTGAAAAAACTAATGAACCTGAATCAATTCAGTTATTTGAGCCAATATTTAGACCTTGTGCTTTTGAATATGTATATTTTGCAAGACCTGATTCAGATATTGATGGAAAAAATGTTTATACAACTAGACAAAATATGGGTAAAACACTTGCAAAAAATGATAAAAATAAAAATTTCAAAGCTGATATGGTAGTACCAGTTCCTGACTCAGGAGTACCAGCAGCATTAGGATATGCATCAGAGAGTAAAATACCATTTGAATATGGAATTATTCGAAATCATTATGTTGGTAGAACCTTTATTGAACCAACACAAGAGATGAGAAATTTAAAAGTAAGAATGAAACTCTCTCCTATGAAGTCACTAATTAAGGGTAAATCTTTACTTGTTATTGATGACTCTATTGTAAGAGGGACAACTTCAAAAAGAATTGTAAAGATGTTAAAAGATGCAGGTGCAAAAGAGGTTCACTTTAGAGTGGCAAGTCCTGAGATTAAGTTTCCTTGTTATTATGGTATTGATACCCCAAATCAAGAAGAGTTAATCTCACATAAGATGACAAAAGATGAAATTTGTGAATATATTCAAGCTGACTCATTAGAGTATCTTTCAATTGATGATTTAAAAAAATCAATTGGAGATGATAGAAACTATGCCCTTGAAAGTTTTGATGGAGACTATTTCGTAACAAAATAATGAGTAATTTAAAAGAAGTATTAACAATAGGAAGATATTTTAGACAAAAGTTTAATGAAACAATTTATAAAGTTCCAATTTCAATCTCAGGATTTACCTGTCCTAATATTGATGGAACTGTAGCTAAAGGAGGTTGTTCTTTTTGTGAGAACGACTCCTTCTCTCCAAACTTACAAGAAAGAAAGCCAAAGTTTAAGTTAAATCCAAATGTTAAAGAAAATCCATATTTACAAAATCAATTAAAACAGCTTGATATGCAATTTTTTGCAACAAAACAAAGATTAGAGAATAAATTTAATGCAAAAAAATTTATAGTATATTTCCAATCTTTTACAAATACTTATGCTCCACTTGAAACTTTAAAAGCTTTATATTCTAAAGCTTTAAGTTATGATAATGTAATAGGTCTTTCAATTGGGACAAGAACAGATTGTGTAAGTGATGAAATACTTGATTATTTAGTAAGTCTAGCAAAAGATAAAGAGATTTGGATTGAGTATGGAATACAATCATTTTATGATGAAACCCTTGATGAAATAAATAGAGGTGATTCAAGTGAAAATATGAGATACTGGATAAAAAAAACTAAGCAAAAAGGCTTAAATGTTTGTGGACACTTAATCTATGGACTTCCAGGTGAAACACAAGATATGATGCTAAATACACTTGATGAAACAATAGCTTTACAAGTTGATTCTATAAAATTTCATCCTTTATATGTGGTGAAAAATACTCTTTTAACAGCAAAGTATAAAAAGGGAAAATTTACTCCAATTAGTGAAGATTTATATATTGATACAGTTGTAAAATCTATAAAAAAACTTCCAGAGAATATATCAATTCAAAGAGTAACAGCAGGAATTGATGATAGCACTTTACTTTCACCTACTTGGTGCAAAAATAAACATGAACAAATGTTTAAAATTAGAGAGGCTTTACTAAAAGAAGGATTTGTATATTAAAGCTAGGAAGAGTTTCCTAAGCTTATTTTATCTTTAGTAGATAATCAACTACATTTTCTATAAATGCATCATGTTTTCTATCTTTTCTATGGGCAATATATAGTTTTCTAACCATCTTTTGATTTCCAACTCTTGATTCATATAAAGCACCTGCTTTAAGAAGTGATTCAATAGCTTTTCTTGATACTACTGAAACTGTTGGCTCTTCATCTTTATTTGAGTGTAATACAGTTTGAACAATAGTTGTTGCACTTGTAACCTCACTTGTCACATTAAATGTATCACAATCTGGATAGTTTGCTTTATCTAAAGACTCTTTAAAAATAAGTCTTGTATGTGAATCAGGATTTCTACACACCCATTTGTATGAAAGTAAATCTTTAGCTTTAGCTTTAGCTGGTAGTGGTTGGTTTGAGAATATCACTATTTCATCTTCCATCCATTCTCTATAGATAATATTTTCATCAGGAATATAATTTTCAACTAAAGCCATATCTATTTTTTTATCTAGTAAATCTTCAATTGCTTTGTGTGATACTGAAATATTTATTGAAACATCATTATTTATATTCTCTTTTAAATTATTTAAAAATTTAGGCAATATATAATTTCCAATAATAAATGAAGCACCAAATACAAAAGTTACATCTTTATTCATAATTTTTAATAATTCTTTTTCTGCATTTGTTACACATCTTTCAATTTTTTGAGCAATTGAGTATAACATTTGCCCCTCTTTTGTAAGCCTTATTCCGTTTTTCTTTCTATCAACAATTTGAACATCTAAATACTCTTCAATATACTTCATTTGTTGTGTCACTGCAGGTTGAGAAATACCAAGTTTTGCTGAAGCTTTTGAGAATGATTTTTCCCTTACAACAGTTAAAAACGTCTCTATTTTTGCAAAATCAGTTAGCATTATTTTTTTACCTTTATAATTCTTTATGATAATAATAACATTTGTTTATAAATAAATAAATTAAGTAAAAAGTTAATTTAACTAAATTATGATATAATCTAGAATTATTGGAGAAGAAATGTCGGAAAATTTTTTATTATCGTTAAACGATTCACAAAAAAATGCAGCTCAACATATCGATGGCGCATTACTTATTTTAGCAGGTGCAGGTTCGGGTAAAACAAAAACAATTACCACGCGATTAGCATATCTTATCTCAATAGGAATTGATCCAGCTTCTATATTGACTTTGACTTTTACAAATAAAGCAGCAACAGAGATGAGAGAAAGAGCATTTTCTCTTATTGACTCATCAATAGTACATACACCACCTTTACTTTGTACTTTTCATAAGTTTGGATTGCTTTTATTAAAGTTTTACATGAGTGAATTAGGAAGAAAAAATAACTTTATAATAATAGATACTGATGATAAAAAAAGAATTTTAAAATCCATAGACAAAGAGTTACCTCTTCCACTACTTGCAAGTGAAATTTCTAAATATAAAAACTCTATTCTAACTCCAAGTGAAGCAAAAGCTACTGCACAATTAAAGCTATATCAAGAAATAGCTGATGTATATGAAAAATATGAAAACTATTTGGAAAAGAATAACTTAGTTGATTTTGATGATTTACTTTTATTGCCATATAAAATATTGTGCAATAATGAAAAACTAGCAGAACAAATAAGTCAAAAATATAATTATATAATGGTAGATGAGTATCAAGATACAAATGAACTACAATACAAACTATTAAGAAAATTATGTTGCACACATAATAATCTATGTGTTGTTGGTGATGATGACCAGTCTATTTATGGATGGCGTGGGGCTACTATTAAAAATATATTAAATTTTACAGATCACTTTGAAAATACAAAAGTTGTAAAACTTGAAGAGAATTATAGATCTACAAATACTATTTTAAATCATGCAAATCAATTAATTGAACACAATAGAGATAGACTAGGGAAAAAATTAGTTAGTACAAGAGAAGATGGAAATAGTGTAAGAGTTTATGAATCTCATGATGAAAATGAAGAGACAAGAAAAATAGTTGATGATATAAAAAATCTCATTTCTAATGGTGAAAGAGCAAGTGAAATGGCAATACTATTTAGAGTAAATGCACTTTCAAGGTCATTGGAAGAGGGATTTAATAAAGCAGGAATTGCCTATAAACTAGTTGGTGGTATGAAGTTTTATGAAAGAGCAGAAATTAAAGATTTGATTGCTTATTTTAGAATACTTACAAATAACAATGATAATTTTTCATTAAAAAGAATTGTAAATAAACCTAAAAGAGGAATTGGTAAAACAACCATAGAGAAACTAGATGCAAAATCAGCTCAAACACAAAAACCAATTTTTCAATTAATAGAAGAGTTAGAACCAGAAGAGCTAGCACAAGTAGTAGGAAAGAAAAATTCAAGAACATTAAAAGTTTTCATGGCATCAGTGATGGACTTAAAAGAGGCTTTAGAAGAGTCGAAAATGAGATTTTTAGATTTGTTTGAAGATACCTTTGATTATAGAAGCTCATATGATAATGCTCCTGATGGATTTGATAGACAAGCAAATATTGATGAGTTTTATGGATATATTAGAGATTATTTTATTCAAAATCCACATTTGGGATTAGAAGATTTCTTAAATGAAATTGCATTGGAGTCTGAAAATAGTGAGTTTACAGAAGAGATGGTTTCTATGATGAGTATTCATGCATCAAAAGGGCTTGAGTATAAACATCTATTTATAATAGGACTTGAAGAGGGATTTTTTCCTATTATTGGTGATGGAAGTGATATAGAAGAAGAAAGAAGACTTGGATATGTTGCTTTAACAAGAGCTATGGATAACTTAACTTTATCTTTTGTGCATTCAAGATTTTATAAAGGTAAAAGAGCATCACTTACAAAAAGTAGATTTTTAAGTGAAAGTGGTCTTATAAAAGGGTGCTTAACCCTTGAAAAAAACTCTGCATATAAAAAAGGTGATTTGGTAAAACATAAAATCTTTGGAATGGGAAGAGTTCAAAAAGCTGCTAAAGCTGGAAAAGAGTATAAACTTACTATAAATTTTGCAGGACAAATAAGAGATATTTTATCTTCATTTGTAGAAAAAATATAAAAATCTATTATTAAATAAAAAATAAAAAATTTTTGAGTGGAAAATAAAACTGATGCAAAAAAAATATTACAATAAAGAGTTATTAAATAAACTATTGGTTGTTAATAAACCAATGTTTATAAGCTCAAACTCATATTTAAATAAAATTAAAAGAAAATATAAAAATAAAAAAGCAGGTTTTAGTGGAACATTAGACCCCTTTGCTTGTGGTTGTCTAATAGTAGCTTTTGGGCAATATACAAAACTTTTTAAATATCTTAAAAAAACACCTAAAAGATATAAAGCTGTATTATGGTTGGGAGTTAGTTCATACTCTGAGGATATTGAAAATATAATTGATATTAAAGATGAAAAAGTTTTAGATATAAATGATATACAAAACGAAATAGAAAAATTAAAAGGAGATATTGAGTATCTTCCTCCAAAATATTGTGCTAAAAAAATAAATGGTAAAAGAGCATATGAGCTTGCAAGAGCTGGACTTGAAGTAGAGTTAGAAAAACAAGTTATGAAAATTAGTGATATAAAACTAACTTCATATAATCACCCTTTTATTACATTTGAAGCAACAGTTAGTGAGGGCTCATATATTAGAAGTTTAGCTCAAATACTTGCTAAAAACCTAGGTGTTATTGGTACTTTGTCTTATTTACAAAGATTAAATGAGGGAGAGTTTTATTTTCAAAATGAAAAGGATTTAAATCCTTTAGATTATTTAGATTTAGAAGTTAATAGCTATACAGGAAGTAAAGAGTTATTAAATGATGGCAAAAAAATACCAATTGAAAACTTAGAAAAAAAAGAAGATGGAAAATATATCATTTTATTTGAAGAGTTTTTTAGTATAATCGAAATTTCAAATGACAAAGTTTCATATGTATTAAATAAGGTAATTAAATAGATGCAAGTTAGTATAAAATCATATGCAAAAGTAAATATATTTTTAAAAATAGCAAAAAAAAGAGATAATTATCATGAAATAGTATCAAGATTTGTAAGAGTGAAAAATCTTTATGATACTATTAGTTTTATTCCAAATAATGAAACAAATGAGTTTAATTTGATTGGTGATTTTGGATGTAAACTTGAAGATAACACTATATATAAAGCTTTTTTGCAATTGAGAAAATATTGTCCAAAAATTGATGCATTTTTTAGAGTATATAGTATAAAAGTAGAAAAAAATATCCCAGAGTTTGCAGGACTTGGTGGAGGCAGTTCAAATGTAGCTGCTTTTTTAATATTGGCAAATAAACATTTTAACTTATATTATAAAAAAGAGAAATTAGCAAAAATTGGTGCAAAAATAGGTGCAGATGTTCCTTTTTTTGTATATGAGTATGATAGTGCAAATGTAACAGGAGTTGGTGAAATAGTTCAAGAGTTTAAAGAAGAGCCTTTAAATATTGAAGTTATTACTCCAAAAGATATCAAATGTCATACTGGCAATGTTTTTAACTGCTTTAGAAATGAGTTTTATAAAGAGATTTCAAAAGAGAGAAGTGATGAACTTTTGTCAATGAAAAGTAGTGAGATTTTAAATAAACTCTCAATTGAAGAAGCAAATGATTTATATTTGCCAGCAGTAAAACTATATCCAAAGCTAAAAGAATATGCAATGCAAGATTGGTTTTTTAGTGGAAGTGGAAGTTCATTTTTTAAGGTAATATAATGGCAAAAGAAAAAAGTAAAAATTTAGAATTTAAAAATAAAAAAGCATTTCATGATTATTTTATCTTAGATAAATATGAAGCTGGAGTTGTACTTGAGGGAAGTGAAGTAAAGGCTTTGCGAGAGGGAAGAGCAAACTTAAAAGATAGCTTTGTACGAATTATAAAAGGTGAAGTTTTTATTTTAAATATGCATATTTCACACTTAAGTACAACACATAGTACATATAGACCTGATGAAAGAAGAAGTAGAAAACTTTTACTACATAAAAAAGAGATTGAAAAGATGTTTACTAAAGTAACTAAAGATGGAGTGACACTTGTGCCACTTAAAATGTACTTTAATTCAAAGAATGTAGTAAAAATTTTAATTGCCACAGCACAGGGTAAAAAGCTTCATGATAAAAGAGAAGATTTAAAAAGAAAAACAATGCAAAGAGAAACACAACAAGCATTGAAAAACTTTAAATAGTTACAAATTATCATTTTTTTTATAAATTAAAGAAACCTTAAAAAAAAACATCAGTTATTAAGCTTAACTTTATTCAGTTTTAGCTAAGATTTTTTTTAAGTGACAAACCTGTGACTTGATATATAAAAAATTAGTAGGAGGAGATTGATGCAAAACGGTGCAAGAATTGAGTATGATTACTCAGTTGCAAAAGCCTTTACATTTGCAACAATTTTGTTTGGTATCATTGGTATGGTAGTTGGTGTTGTTTTAGCATTTCAATTAGCATTTCCAGAGCTAAATCATTTAGCTGGGGAATATGGTACATTCAGTAGATTAAGACCATTACATACTAATGGTGTTGCATTTGGTTTTACACTTAGTGGTATCTTTGCTACATGGTATTATGTAGCTCAAAGAGTTTTAAAGGTGTCTTTAAAAGAATCACCATTTTTAATGACAGTAGCAAAGCTACACTTTGTGTTATATTTCATCACTATTCTTTTAGCAGTTGTAACTTTATTTATGGGTTATACAACATCAAAAGAGTATGCTGAATTAGAGTGGCCATTAGATATTTTAGTGGTTGTTTGGTGGGTATTATGGGGAGTTTCTATTTTCGGATTGATTGGAATTAGAAGAGAAAGAACTCTATATATCTCAATTTGGTATTATATTGCTGCATTTATTGCAATTGCAATGTTATACTTATTTAATAATATGGAAGTACCTACATACTTCGCTTCTGGTGGTTATGGTTCATGGCTACACTCT
This sequence comes from Malaciobacter sp., assembly GCF_055140965.1. The sequence continues at coordinate 25,645 of NZ_JBSRRO010000028.1, read as the reverse complement.
GTTTCTATGTATTCTGGAACTAATGATGCGATTGTACAATGGTGGTATGGACACAATGCGGTTGCATTTATATTTACTGTTCCAATTATTGCTATGATTTATTACTTTTTACCAAAAGAGTCTGGACAAAATGTTTATTCATATAAATTATCTATTCTAGCATTCTGGGGTCTATTATTTGTTTATTTATGGGCTGGTGGACACCACCTTATTTATTCAACTGTTCCTGATTGGATGCAAACAATGGGTTCTGTTATGTCAGTTGTTCTAATTTTACCATCATGGGGATCTGCTATTAATATGCTTTTAACTATGAAAGGTGAGTGGAAACAGTTACAAACAAACACACTGATTAAATTTATGATTTTAGCATCAACATTTTATATGTTATCAACTATTGAAGGACCAATTCAATCAATCAAATCTGTTAATGCAATTGCGCACTTTACAGACTGGATTCCTGGACACGTTCACGATGGTGTATTAGGATGGGTTGTATTTATGATTATGGCAGCATTATTTCATATGGCACCAAGAATGTATGGAAGAGAGATTTATTCTAAATCATTAATGGATACTCAATTCTGGTTACAAACAACTGGTATTGTATTATACTTTACTTCTATGTGGATTGCAGGTATTACTCAAGGTATGATGTGGAGAGCTTATGATGAGTACGGTTCATTAGTTTACTCATTTATTGATACAGTAACTGTATTACAACCATATTATACAATTAGAGCTGTTGGTGGGTTATTATACCTAATTGGTTTCTTTATGTTCTCATATAACATGTATAAAACTGCAACTGCAGGTAGAATACTTGATAAAGAACCATTAAATGATTCACCAGTTGCAGCTTAGGAAAAGGGGTAAATAATGTTTCATTGGTTAGAACAAAGACCGTTTTTCTTTGCGGTATTCGTATTTATTTTTGTTGCATTTGCAGGTATTATTGAAGCAATTCCTGATTTTGCAAAACAAAGTAGACCTACAGTTGGTACAAAGCCATACACAGTGTTGGAGTTAGCAGGAAGACATGTATATATTAAAGATTCATGTAATGCTTGCCACTCACAATTAATTAGACCATTTAAATCTGAAACTGATAGATATGGTATGTACTCTTTATCTGGAGAATATGCTTATGATAGACCATTTTTATGGGGATCAAAAAGAACAGGTCCAGATTTAATGAGAGTTGGAAACTACAGAACAACAGATTGGCATGAAAACCACATGTTAGATCCAAAATCAGTAGTTCCAGGTTCAATTATGCCAGCATATACTCATCACTTTGAGAATATAGCTGATTTAGATACAGCTTATGCAGAAGCATTAACTGTTAAAAATGTATTCAATACTCCATATGACCAAGATTTAAACGGTGATGGAAATGTTGATGTTAAACTTGGTGATTATGAAAGTGCAATTGCTACTGCTAGAAAACAAGCAGAAGAGATTGCTGCTGATATGAAAAACCAAAAAGTAAAAGATGCCGTAGCAAACGGTCAAGTTCCTGAGATTGTTGCATTAATTGCATATTTAAATTCTTTAAAATAAGAGGGCATTATGGATTATGAGACTTTGCTGAATCTTCAAGGTTATTTGAAGTTTTTTTTAATACTTATTGTGTTTATTATTTTTTACTCATATGCTTTCTCTATTTATAAAAGAGATAAAAAGGGTGAGAAAAATTTTGAAAAATACTCAAATCTTGTTCACGATGATTCTATAAAGTCTGACCCTCTTGAGCAAAGAGAAAAAGAAAAAGAGATAAACGAGAAGGAGAGTATCAAATGAAATCTATGGTAATAGGTGGAATTATTCTTATCATCGCTCTAATGGCAGGAACTTACTTTATTGCAGGTGATGCTTTTAATAGTGATGATTATATTAATAGTTTAACTATGCTTGGTGCAGTAGCAATTATTTCAATTACAGTATTTGTAGCGCTTAAGTATATCAATCAAATAAAAAATGATACTGCTAGTGGTGAATTAGCAGAAGAAAAGTGGGACGGTATTGGTGAATACAAAAACCCTATTCCAACTGGATGGGGACTTGCATTTATTGGTACATTAGTTTGGCTATTTTGGTATTGGTCAATTGGTTATCCAACAAATGGATTCTCTCAAATTGGTCAATGGAATGAAGAGACAATTGAGTATAATAAAAAGTTTGCTTCAAAATGGGAAAACCCAAGTGAACAGACTTTAACAGCAATGGGTGAATCAATCTACTTAGTTCAATGTGCACCTTGTCATGGTATTGATGCTGAGGGTATTGAGGGTAAAGCTCAAAACTTAACTCATAGAATGTCAAAAGAGTCTGTTGAGTACGTAATTAGAAATGGTGCAAATAACCTAAAAACTGATTATCCAGGTGGAATGCCTCCTATGATGTTAACTGAAGAAGCTGATATTCAAGCGGTATCTTCTTATGTTGCAGGTGGATTTAAAGGTGAACAACCAGCGGCTTATGGAGTTTGTGCTGGATGTCATGGAGCTGATGGAAAAGGTATAGCCTACGTTGGTCCAAGTATTGTTGAATATACAGATGCTTTAGTAACATCAGTACTTAACAATGGTAAAAAAGGTGCTATTGGTATGATGCCAAGCTTTAAAGGTAGATTAAACCCTACACAAGAAAAAGCATTAGCAACTTATATTAGAAGTTTAGGAGAGTAGTATGGCTGGAAATACTCAGATGAATGAAAATGAAAGAGGACTTTTTTCTCTTCTTCATGGAATTACAGGTATGTTAATTGCAACTGTGTTATTACTTACTATATTAGGTGTATTAACATATGGTGCAATTAAAGTACAACAAAACGAAGCAACTAACTTCTATAAGATTAATCAAGATCTAAATGCGCTTAAAGCAAATAGTAAAGATAATCACGAACAGTATGAATTAGTTGGAAAATAAGGGGAAAGCTATGGACAAAATTATTGGAATTTTATTATTGGCTTCAGCAGTTTACTCTGTGTATTTATCTTTCTTTGATTCTGCTAGAGTGTTTGTTGGATAAATGAAAGCTTTAAAACTTACAAGAATGGCAGTGCTTTTTGCACTGTCACTTCTATTAACATCTAATCTTTATGCTTCACAATTTATACTTAGCAATGATGGATTAATTGATAAAAGAGCAGTTGAAAAGATTGAACAAATAGGGCAAGAGTCTAAGCAAAAACTTGGTGTAAATATTTATGTTTATGTAAAAAAAGGTTTAGGGCTTGAAGATGATATATCTACAAAAGATAAAATTGAGTTTATTAAAAATCAAGAAAAAGAGTTAATTCCTGTTTTACAAAAACCATATGTTTTATTAACAATGGCAGTTGATGATACTCATGTAAATTTAATTGTATCTTCACAATTAAAAGAAACTGTAGATAAAAATGAAATCTTAAATGAATATGTAGTACCATTATTAGCTTCAAAAGATAAAAATACTGTTTTTGCAAAAGTTAGTGCAGCAGTGCTAAATGGTTATGCAGCAATTGCAGATACAATTGCACAGTCAAAAAATATCAAGCTTGAAAGTAGTATTGGAAGTTCAGGAAAAGTAGCTGGAACTATATGGAGAGTGTTTATGTATACTCTTGTAGTAGTAGGTCTACTTTTATATATATTTGCAGTACTAAAAAGAAGAAAGTAGGAATTTTAATGAAAAGAAATTATTGGCCACTGTTTTTTATTGGTATATTTACATTTACATTTTCAATGATTGTATGGACTATTTATTCAGCAGTTCAAGTTCCTGTACATGAAGATGATACTTTTTTTAAAAAGTATCAAGATGTTGATATGCACTACAATGATATTATAAGATCAAATGATATATTTTTATCAAAATATGATTTTAAAATAACTATAAATAATCAAAAATTTGATTTAGATACAAAAGATATATTTTTATCTCAAAGAGTTATTGAAAAAAGTAAAATCCATAAAGATATATTGCATGTAGGTAAAAACAGCATAAAAATTGATATTTATAATAAAGCAGGAAATGTTGAATCTTCATTTGATATAAATTTAAGAGTTACAGAATCTACAAATAATAATACTATTATTGATTTAAATAAGGAGTCTTTCTCTTTTTTAAACAACTCTTATAATGCAAGTGTTGATGTACCAAAACCTGGGAAATGGAATATTATTGCAACTTTTGAAAAAGATGGTAATAAAGGTTATTTCTTTTTAAAGACAAATGCAAACTAAACAACAACTAATTGTATTTCCAACTTCAAGGGCAATAAGAGAGTTTATTTTAAATAATAAACAAGATAACTCATTATTGCCTTTTTTTCTAACAGCAGATGATTTTTTTAAAAAATCATTTTACTTTAATAATCGAAAACTAATAGATGAAGAACAAAAATTTCTATTTTTAAAAGAATCAATAAAATTTGATGAGTTTAAGAAGCTTGGAATATCATCTAATTTTACTCAGTTTTTAAAGCAAAGTGATTATATATTTAGATTTTTTACAGAAATTACAAGTGAAAAAGTAAGTATTGAAGATATAAAAGATGTAGATACTTATGAGTTTTATAAAGAGCATTTGCAAATCTTGGAAAAAGTTAAAGAAAACTATGAGAAAATCTTAGATGACAATGACTTTATTGATAGAATAAATGAGCATAAATATAGTCAAATAAATCTGGAGTTTTTAAATAAATTCTCTTGGATTGAGTTTAATTTTGAAGGGTATTTTACAAAATTAGAGTTTGATAAGATACTTGAAATTTCAAAAAATAAAGAGTTGATAATAAATCTATATACAAATGAATATAATCAAAAATCCTATGAAATTTTCAAAACAATAAATTTAGATTTAAAACAAGATTTTTTTTATAAACTTGATATTACAAACAAAAAGATTTTAAAAGAGTCAAAACTAGAAACAAAACTTGATAGTTTTAAAATTAAAGGTTTTGCTTCAAGGGTTTCTCAAATTGCCTTTATAAAAACAGCAATAGTTGAAGCTATAAATAAAGGTATTGAACCTTCAAATATTGCTTTAATATTACCAGATGAAAATTTTGCAAATAAATTAAGACTTTTTGATGATGAAAAGTATTTTAACTATGCCATGGGACTTGATGTAAAAAACAGTATAACTTATAAATGTCTTTACTCCTTAAATAGTTATTTAATAGAAAAAGATATGAAAAATTTAGACTCTTTAGAGTTTTTTAACATAAATAAAGAGCTAATTGATTTTTTAAATAGTAATTATAATAATAAAATATCAAAAGAGGGATTTGAATATCTTTGTAATTTTTTGATTTCTAATGAAATAAATAAAGAATTAAAAGAGAAATTAAATGAACTTTTCTATAAACTTAATAATCTGTTTTTTACATATAAAAGTGAGATTTTGTATAAAGAGTTGTTAAGAATACTTTTGCAAAAAGTAAACTCTATTAGTTTGGATGATGTAAACTCAGGAAAAATCACAGTTATGGGGCTTCTTGAAAGTAGAACTGTATGTTTTGATACAGTAATAATATGTGATTTTAATGAGCAGTTTATTCCAAAAACTTCTTTAAAAGATAAGTTTTTATCTACAAAAGTAAAAGAGTTTGCAAAATTGCCAACACTAAAAGATAGAGAAAGTTTGCAAAAGTATTATTATAAAAGAGTTATTCAAAACTGTAAAAACTTATATGTTAGTTATGTATCAAATGATACTTCAACAATAAGTAGGTTTGCTAGTGAGTTGTTTGATTTAAAAAAAGAACAATCTTTAGAAGATAATTCATATAAACATATTTTATATAATAAAAATAGTCTAAAGCATTTTGATAAAAAGATTATTTTAGATATAGATTTATCAAAACTTTCTTGGTCTGCAACTTCGTTAAAAGTATATTTGCAGTGTAAAAGAAAGTTTTATTTGCAGTATATTTTAAAACTAAAAGAGCATGAGATAAGCTTAAAGCCAAAAGGCTTTGAGCTAGGCGATATAGTGCATAAAATACTTTATGAGTATTATGAAGAGGGTTTTGATACTTTAGAGCGTTTACAAGCTTTATTTACAAAGTATGCAAATAAAAATCCTTTTTTATCACTTGAACTTGAAGTTTATAAAAAGAAAATAGAAAATTTCTATGAGTATGAGAAAAACAGAATAGATAAAATACAAATTTTACAAAAAGAGATGCCTTTTAATTTGATATATCAAGATATAAAAATAAAAGGTGTGATTGATAGAGTTGACAAAGAAGATGAAGATTATTTAGTAATTGATTATAAAACATCATCATCTTTAAAAGTTGATACTATAAAAAATTATGAGAAAAGTTGTGATTTTCAGTTGGAGTTTTATTATTTGGCATTGCAAAATATATATAAAACAACTAATATCCAAAGCTTTTATTATGATTTAAATAGTGCAAAACTATTAAAAGAAGTAGCATTAAATGAGAAATTAGATTTATTAAGAGAGATTTTTCAAACACTTAAAACAACAAGTGTAGATTTTGAAAAGTGTGAAGATAAATCAGTTTGCAATTTTTGTATATATAAAACAATGTGCAATAGATAAGATTTATTATAGTAAGCACGAATAAATTCGAGCTTCCAAATGGAAATGCGAATTCATTTGCATCGAAATTGCTTCTAGGGCACGAATAAATTCGAGCTTCCAAATGGAAATGCGAATTCATTCGCATCAAGGATTGCTTTTTGGTACGAATAGATTCGAGCTTCCAGTTTGGAAATGCGAATTCATTTGCATCGAAATTGCTTTGAGGGCACGAATAAATTCGAGCTTCCAGTTTGGAAATGCGAATTCATTCGCATCAAGGATTGCTTTGAGGGCACGAATAAATTCGAGCTTCCAGATGGGAATGCGAATTCATTCGTATCGAAATTGCTTTTGGGCACGAATAAATTCGAGCTTCCAGATGGAAATGTGAATTCATTCGCATCGATAATTGCTTTTTGGTACGAATAGTTTTTGGCTTCTTGTGATTTTGGCTTTGTGATTATAAAAAAGGATATTTAAATTGAATAAAAATAAGTTATTTGGTAGTATGCTAATTATAGCTGGTACTACTATTGGTGCTGGGATGTTGGCTTTGCCTATTGCTAGTGCTGGTTTGGGTTTTATGGTTTCAACTGCTGTTATGGTAGTCATTTGGGCTTTTATGGCTTATACTGCTCTTTTGATGATTGAAGTTCATCAGTTTGCTTCAAAAGATGCTACTTTACATACTTTAGCCTATAAGCTTTTAGGTAGAAAAGGTCAAGCTGTTGCAAGTTTTTCTATGATGTTTTTATTTTATGCTTTATGTGCTGCTTATATTGCTGGTGGTGGAGAGCAAGTTTATGAGAAACTAAAAATGATTTCAGATGATTTTCCAATTCAAAGTGGAGCTATAATATTTACATTGATTATTGCTAGTGTTGTTACTATTAGTACTAGAAGTGTAGATTTATTAAATAGATTCTTTTTTATCATAAAATTTATAGTTTTAGCTTTTATGTTGGCCTTTTTATTCCCTTTTACTTCTGTTGAAAAGCTAGTACATATGCCAACAAGCAATGCTTTGATTTTTGCTAGTTTACCTGTGGTATTTACTTCTTTTGGTTTTCATGGTTCAATTCCATCAATTGTAAAGTATATTGGAAAAGATATAAAAGCTTTAAGATTTATTATGATTACAGGTTCTGCTTTACCTTTAGTTGTATATATTTTATGGCAATTAGTTTCTCATGGGACTGTTTCTTCATCTGTATTACTTGAAAATGACTCTTTAAGTGCTTTTATAAAAGCTCTTAGTTTAGTTGTAAATAACTCAAGTATATCTGCACTTGTTTCTGCTTTTGCAAACTTAGCTTTAGCTACTTCATTTTTAGGAGTTAGTTTAGGGCTTTTTGATTTTATTCAAGATGTATTATCAAGCAAAGAAAAAAGAGCTTCAAGAGTTTTTGCTTCAATTGTGACATTTCTTCCACCACTAGGCTTTGCACTATTTTATCCACAAGGATTTATAAAAGCTTTAGGTTTTGCTGCTTTTGCATTGGTTATATTAGCACTATTTTTACCAGCTGCCATGGTATATAAACAAAGACAATCTACAAATGAGGGTTATCAAGTAGCTGGAGGAAACCTTGGTTTAGTTTTGGTTTTTCTTTTTGGTATATCAATTATTTGTGTTCAAATCTTACAAATATTCAAACTATTATAAGCATAAAAAAAGGAAAGCTTTTAAGCTTTCCTTTTTAAGAAGTTACATTTAAACTTTCAAATTAGAAAGAATATTGAATATGTACTCTTCCAATTGTTGAATCTAAATCATCTGTTTTATTATTAAATGCATTGTCTCTTTCATATTGACCAAATCTTGCATAAGTTGTTAAGTTTTTACTCATGTTATAAGTTACTTGAGTATAAATTTCTTCTTGATCTGTTGAGTTTGATTCTGAATCAGCATCTAAATTAGAGTATTTTAAAGCTACATTAAGTTTTGGCATAACTTGTGCATCAATTGAAGCATATATAACAGAAGCATCTGAAATACCTGTTAATGTTACTCTCCAGTGCTCATCATAACCAGTAGCTGCACTATAATCTAACGCAGTAACTCCACCTTCTTCATCAGTTTCACCATATCCTAAGTGAGCTCCAAAGATTCCCATGTTTGCTCTCATACCAAGTTTCCATAGTTTGTTATCTTTTGAAGAATTATCTAAATCAAGAGAAGTATATCTAGCGTATGGAGCTAATTTTACATCACCTACATTGTATTTTGCAGATAAACCAATAGTATATGCATCAAATACATCATCAAGATCAATATAAGAAGCATCGATATTTACACCTGCAAAGTTAGCCATTGCACCTAAGAATACAACGTTTTCTTTACCTGAAATATCAGAAATAGTATCATTATCTAAATCGATTGATGTGTTTAATTCTCCAACATCTTCACCTAAGTTAGTTTGGTTAAAGTATGCACCTGCTAATGTAACAGGACCTACATTTGTAATAGCTAAGATACCAGTACCAGTTTGTTCGTTACCAATTGCATCTCTTGCCATTGTAAATGGTGTTGTTAATGCTTGTTTACCAAGTGTAATTGAACTATTTGCAAGTCCAGTGTAAGTGAAGTTTACTTCTGATAAAGTAACATCAAATTGTTCATCAGCACCACTTTGAGTATCTAAATACTTAGCATCAGCACCAATATTATTACCTGCTATAAATCTTAAGTTAGCTACTACATCATCATTTACTTTTGATTTTAGGTTTAATGCAGCTTTATAGATATTTTGAGTTTTTGAATCACTTTGTGCGTCATTTTCTTCATAATCATTGTATCTGTATGCAACTGTACCTGATACATCTACATTCTTAATTGCTTGCTCTAAATCTTGTGCATTTGCACATGAAAAAGAAGCTAATGCAACTGATGTTGCTAGGCTTAATTTTACTAATCTTTTCATTTTATTTCCCTTTGTGTTTTTGAAATGAGCTATATTATATAAAAATTAGATTTAAGTTTCATTAAAAGCATGTGATGTTTGTAAGAAAGTTACAAATAACTTTAAATATTACTATTTAGAGTTATTTGTTGAAGTTGCTATTAGCACATCTTCTATTATTTTAGTGATATCTCCATCTAAGATGGCAGATACATTTGAGTAACCTATGTTACTTCTTGTGTCTTTTACTTGTTGGTATGGTTGAAGTACATATGAACGTATTTGATGTCCCCAACCAATCTCACTTTTTTCACCCTCATTTGCTTGGGCTTTTTGATGTTCAAGTTCAAATTCATAAAGTCTAGATTTTAGCATCTTCATAGCACTTGCTTTGTTTTTGTGTTGGCTTCTATCATTTTGGCATTGAACTACAATATTTGTAGGAATATGTGTGATTCTTATGGCACTTTCTGTTTTATTTACATGCTGTCCACCAGCTCCACTTGCTCTGTATGTATCAATTCTAATATCTTTATCTTCTATTTCTATATCAATATCATCATCAATCTCAGGACTTACCATAACAGATGCAAAAGAGGTGTGTCTTTTTGCATTTGAATCAAAAGGTGAAATTCTTACAAGTCTATGGATTCCATTTTCTGTTTTTAAATATCCATAGGCATTTATACCTTTTATGATAAAAGATACATCTTTTAATCCAGCCTCTTCACCATCTTGATAATCTAAAACTTCAACTTTATAATCATATCTTTCAGCCCATCTTAGATACATCCTATAAAGCATACTTGCCCAATCTTGTGATTCTGTTCCACCAGCTCCTGGGTGTATTGAGATAATAGCATTTAAAGAATCATTTTCATCACTTAACATAACTTCTATTTCGGTTTTTCTTACTATTTGCTCAATCTCACTTGCTTCTTCATAAAGCATATTTAAAGTCTCTTCATCTTTATCTTCTAAAGCTAAAGTATAAATATCATTTGTATCTTCAAGTGCGTTGTTTGCTTTATCAAACTTTGATAGTTTTCCTAAAATTCTATTTTTTTCTATACCTACTTTTGTAGCAAGTTTTACATCATTCCAAAACTCTGGATTCTCTTCTTGCTTTTGTATTTGCTCTAATCTTTGCTTTAATTCATCTGGATTTAAGATACTTGAAATATTTTCTATTTTTTTATTTAGAAGCTTTAAAAGCTCGCTATATTCATAAGCATCCATTACTTAGCTTTTTCTTCTTCTTTTTCTTGATTTATACTTTTTAAGTAAATATATACATTTTTTATATCTTTGTCATTCATCAACAATGCATATGGTTTCATAACAAAAGCCATTCCTCTATCATATGTACCTAAATTATAATCTCTTATTGATATACTAAAATCTTGTAAATTCAAATCTTTAATAGGTCTTGAAACATTTCTAGCTTTTAGTTCACCTTTTTCTCCATGACATGAAACACATTTATTTTTATATAAAGCTTCACCTGATTTACTTTTTCTTACATAAATTTGCTCTTTTTTAAGTGCAATCTCTTCTTTTTTTCTTTGCTCTAATCTTTGAAGTATTTTTGTTTCAAGTGCTGCTTGATCAACACTGCTTAAACCTTTTGCTTCTTTTTTGAAGATATATATGTAGTTGTTTCCATCTTTTGATGAAGTGATTTTTATATCATCTGTATTCCAACCTTCATTTTTCATATCTTGTGCAGATTTGATACCCTTGCATTCTCCTCCATTTAAACTAACTTTTTCAATAGTAGTCATATCTTTATGGTTTTCTTTAAAACACATAGTTGTTTGAGCTGTTGCAATTGTAGCTGTTAATATAGAAGCAAGTGCTATGCTTGGTAGAAATTTCATTTATATCCCTTTTTTTAAATTGTCAATATTATAGCAAAGTTAAGATAAATAATAATTTTAATAGTGAAGATGTGAAATTATTCCTAGGAAAAGTTTTGATTTTTTGGCACGAATGAATTCGAGCTTCCGGTTGGAGATGGGGATTTGTTTGCATTTGGGAGTTTTTCATTTTGGCACGAATGAATTCGCGCTTCCGGTTGGAGATGCGAATTTATTCGCATTTTGGGGTTTTTGTTTTTTTATAGGGACTGGATTTTTTGGCACGAATGAATTCGAGCTTCCGAAGAGTTTGGCACGAATAAATTCGCGCTTCCTTGGTGTTGGGTATGAATGAATTTGTGTTTGCTTTAATGCAAAAAGCCTAGATGCGAACACCTAGGCTTTTTTGAGTTTAGTAGTTTAAACTTTCTTATTAGAAAGAGTATTGTACTTGTAATCTTCCGATTGTTCCATCGTTGTCTTTACCGTTATCTTGTCCATCTTCGATTTCAGCTTGACCAAATCTGATGTATCCACCAAAGTTTTTAGACATTTGGTAAGATGCTTGTAAATAAAGCTCTTTATCAGTTAAGTCTTTAGTTCTTCCACTTTCTTTACTTTTATCTTTATCTAAAACATTGTAGTTAAGAGCTAAGTTTAATGCAGGCATTACTTGTGCATTAACATTTAATTTTAATAATGAAGCATCATTAACATTATTTAAGTTCATAGTCCAACCTTTGAAAGCAGTTTTTGCATCGTCATCTAAACCAGCAACTCCACCTTCATCATCAGTCCATCCATAACCAACATTAGCACCAAAAATTCCCATTTTAGCACCTAATTCAACTTTTGTTAATGAGTTGTCTTTATCATGATTTGCTAAACCAGTTTTCTTATCAAGGTCTAATTCAGTATGTCTTGCACCTAAAGTTAATTTAACTGCATCTAAATTAAATTTAGCTTCTGCACCTAAAGTATAAGTGTCAAATTGGTCATCTATATCTAAATACCATGCATCTAATGCAACAGGACCAATATTACCCATAGCACCAAGAGTTATAACATTACTTTTACCAGTAAAGTTAAAATCACCAGACTTGTCTAAGTTAGTTTGGTTGAAATATGCACCAGCTAAAGTAACAGGTCCTACATTTGTAAGAGCTAAGATACCAGTACCAGTTTGCTCATTTCCATCTGCATCAATAGCTACAGTCCATGGAGTTGTTAAACCTTGTTTACCAACATTTACTGTAGTATTAGCAATACCTGTATATGAGAAGTAAACATTTGATAAAGTAACTTTTGCTTGTGCATCAGCACCATCTGCATGATTTAATTCAACAAATCCAGCATCAGTGTCTGAACCAACAATAAATCTAGTAACAGCAGTTACATCATCATTTACTTTTGATTTTAAAGTTAAACCAATTTTGTAGTTGTTTAAGTCTTTATCTTTTGTGTTTTGATCGAATTGTCTATCATCATATCTATATACAACTGTACCAGATACGTCAACGTTTTTGATTGCTTCTTCTAATGCTTTAGCTGAAGAAGTAGTAGTAAGACCAGCAACCGCTACAGCAGCTACTAAACTCATTTTTGCGAATTTTTTCATTTGTTCTCCTAAAATTTCGAAATTTAATAATCAGTTTACCGGAGCGCGCGAACTATTCTAAAAGTATAGAAACCTTTCCCGATACACCGTTATGCAAATTGTACATAAGTAAATTTTAAAGTTTTCTTAAAACAAGTTTTTTAAGTAGATTTGGACGCAAATTTAAGCTATTTTTTACTTTGAAACCATAACTTTGCAATTGGGCATTATGTGGGGCTTGCAAATAGTAAGTTTCACTTTTGTCACGCTATGCTTGTCACAAATGTGTCTTTTTAGGTGCTTTAAAGCGTCTTCTATTAGTTTAAATCTCTTTTTTTTCATGATATATTCTATATCTTGTGCAATATGTGCATAATTTATAAAGTGATTTTTTTTATATTTGTATTTTATTTTACAATTTATAATTACCCTTTGTTTTTTTTCTCTTTCAAAGGGTAAAATACCAATAATACAATCAAAAGTCAAATCTTCAATTTTTATAGTCATTAGATTACTTTTTGCTCTTCTTTTTTTATCAATCTAATAATATTTGGTATATGTTTATAATATATTATAAAAGCTATAATATAAACAGGTGCATTGCTTCCTACTTCTAAACCATTGTTAAATAAAATAGCACCAATTACAACTGCTGTTAATCCAAAAAGTGATGAAAGTGAAGATACTTTTATAACTTTTGCGCATATTATCCAAACAATAGCACCTATTAGTGTTGGGATTGGAATAAGTATTAAAAAAACACCAAGTCCAGTAGCAACTCCTTTACCACCTTCTAATCCTAAATAAACAGAATAGCAATGACCAAGTACAGCTAAAACTGCAATTGCCCATAATGTTTCACTAGGAGCATTTAAAAACATAGCTAAAGCAATAATTACTAAACCTTTTATGGCATCTAAAATAACAGTTGCAATTCCAAGCTTTTTTGCTAAAGATGGATTTGTTTGTTTTACAACTCTTAAAACATTTGTAGCACCTATTGAGTTACTACCTTGTGATTTGATATCTACATTTGCAAAGATTTTTGCTAAGATAAGACCAAAGGGAATAGAACCAACTAAATAAGCAAGTAAATAGAATATTATGTTTGAATTTGTAAAAAAATCCATATATTACCTTTATAAATAATTTCATGTTTTTTGATTAAATGGATTATAACAAAAATTTTGTTATATTCACATTATCTATTTATAAATGAAAATTTAAACAATTAATAAACCATAAAGGTTAAACTTTGAATATTAAAGAAGAGATATTAAAATTAAAAAAGAGTTTAGATGTTACTGTTGTTGCACACTTTTATCAAAGAGATGAAGTTTTTGAATTAGCAGATATTACAGGGGATTCTTTAGAACTAGCAAAAAAATCAATGGAAGCTACTACAAAATTTATTCTGTTTTGTGGAGTTGGATTTATGGGTGAGGGTGTGAAGATTTTAAGTCCAAACAAAAGAGTTTTGATGCCAAAAATTGCCTGTTGTGCAATGGCTAGAATGATTGATGTTGATTATTATGATGATAATATCGCAAAATTAAACGAAGCAGGTATTAAAAGTGAAGATATCTTACCAATTACATACATAAATTCAAGTGCAGCTGTAAAAGCTAGAGTTGGTCAAATGGGTGGACTTGTTTGTACTTCTTCAAATGCTTATAAGATTATACAAAAGGGTTTAGAATCTGGTAAAAAGATACTTTTTGTGCCAGATAGATGCTTGGGGCAAAACTTTGCAAAACAGATGAATTTAAAATCTGCAATTGTTGGTGATGGAAGCGATTTAAATGAAGCTGATATTATTTGCTACAATGGTTTTTGTTCTGTTCATCAGCAGTTTACAGTAGAAGATGTAGAGTTTTATAAAGAAAAATATGATGATATATTGATTGCTGTTCATCCTGAGTGTGATCCAAGTGTCTGTGATGTTGCTGATTTTGTTGGTTCTACTTCACAGCTAATTAAGTATATAAAAGAGTTACCAATTGAGCAAAAAGTAGCAGTTGGAACTGAGTTTAATATGGTGAATAGATTAAGAGATAAAAATACTTATATCTTAAGTTCAACAAAACCTGAATGCCCTACGATGAATGAAACTACATTAGAAGATTTATATAATACTTTAAAAACTATGGAAGTTGAACAAGATGAACCATATGAGTCTGAAATATTAGTAAGCCAAGAAGATGCAAAATGGGCAAAAATAGCACTTCAAAGGATGTTTGAAATATGATTAATATAAAAAAGTTTGTAAAAAATGCTATCATTGAAGATAATGGTAGAGGGGATTTGTTTTTTGATGTGGCTCCAAAAGGAAGATTTAAAGCACAAGTAATTTGTAAAGATGATGGAGTTTTAGCAGGTGTTAAATATGCTCGTATCTTAGCAAGAACTGAAAAGTTTGATTGCAAGTTTTTAAAACTTGATGGAGATAGGTTAAAAAAAGGTGATGTTATTGCAAAGCTTGAGGGAAAAGCTTCTATTCTTTTATCAAGTGAAAGAACTTTTTTAAACTTATTGCAACATGCAAGTGGAATTGCTACACAAGCTAGTAAATATGCACAAGCTATTGAGGGCTATGATGTTGCTTTACTTGATACTAGAAAAACAAGACCACAATTAAGAGATTTTGAAAAGTATGCAAGTAGAGTTGGCGGAGCTATAAATCACAGACTAGGACTTGATGATTGTTTGATGTTAAAAGATACACACTTAAAAACAATCGATAATTTAAGTGAGTTTATAAAAAAAGCAAGAAAAAGAATATCTTGGGTTACTAAAATAGAAATAGAGTGTGAAACATTTGAGCAAGTAAAACATGCTATGGAAGCTGGTGCTGATATTATTATGTGTGATAATATGAAACCCGCTCAAATAGAAGATGTTGTGAAATATAGAGATGAAAACTTTACTCATGTTTTACTAGAAGCTAGTGGAAATATCAATCTTGATACTATTAAAAGCTATGCTAAAACAGGTGTAGATGCAGTAAGTAGTGGAAGTATTATTCATCAAGCAACTTGGCTTGATTTTTCCATGAAGTTTGATTAGTGATTAACTTTTTGTTAGTAATTGCTTGCTAAAATATTTAAGGAGCAAAAAAAGTAGATGAAAAAAGATTTTATATTAGATAATAAATTGGATTTTTCAAATTATAAAGAGGCTTTGGATTTAATAGAAAAAAGTAGATATATACTTATAGTAACACATGTAAATCCAGATGCAGATACAATCTCTTCAGCTCTTGCTCTTTCAAATTTATTTTATGAAAATAGAATAAAACATAAAGTGTTTAATGTAAGTAGTGATTTGCCACAAAATCTAAACTTTATAAATAGATTTGAAAAAATTACTGATCAGTTGCCAAAATTTTATGATTTGGTAATTAGTGTTGATTGTGGATTGAAAAAAAGATTAGGTTTTGAAGTACCTAAAGATATACCTTTGATAAATATTGATCATCACCAATCAAATGATAATTTTGGAGTGATTAATATAGTTGATTCAACTAAAAGTTCAACAGCAGAGATAATATATGACTTTTTTAAATTCAATGGCTTATATATTACAAAGCACTCTGCAACTGCACTTTATACGGGTATTTATGATGATAGTCTTAGATTTAGTATAGGTAGATGTGATGAAATCACTTTTGAAAAGGCAAATTTTTTAGTAAAATGTGGAGCAAATCCATCTTTTATTGCAAATAAACTAATAAGAAGAGACTCTTTAGCAAAATATAGAGTAATACCTAAAGTTTTAAATAGTTTGGAACTTTTTGATGAGGGTAGAGTTGCTTTTATAAAAGCTGAGCCTTTGTGGCTTAAACAAACAGGGGCACATATAAGAGATTGTGAAGATGCTCTTGATATGATAATGAGTATAGCAATTGTGCAAATTGCAGTTTTTTTAAGAGTAGTAAATAATGAAATTCGTGTATCAGCAAGATCAAAAGGTAATATAGATATATCAAAAGTTATTTCTAAGTTTGGCGGTGGCGGACATGCTAATGCTGCTGGATGTTCTTTGGATGGAACAGATTTAACAAAAGCAAAAAATATGGTTTTAAAGGAAATTCTTGAGACAGAGTAAAAATAATTCAATAAATATAATAGTTGTAGTAGTTTTATTAATAGTAATTGGTGTTGGGGGATTTATATATTTATCACCACAGTTTGAACAAGACAAACCCCTAATAAAATTTGATGAGAAAAGAGAGTTTTGGAATTTAAAAGACTCATTAAAAGTAAATATTAGTGATGAAAGTGGAATTAAATATTATAAAGTTATATATAAAGATGATAGTAATGAAACAGTTTTAGAAAAAGAAGTATTAAAAGAAGCAAAAAATAGTATTGATTTGGAGATTAAAGCTCCAAAGTTAGATATGTTTTTTAAAGGTGAAAATGTATCTATTATAATTGAAGCAATTGATAAAAGTAAATGGAACTTTTTTGAGGGCAATAAAATTATAAAAGAGTTTAAAATAAAAATAGATAAAAAATCACCAGTTGCAAATGTGATATCAAACTCTTTTGCCATAAGAAAAGGTGGAAGTGCTGTTGTTGTAGTTGAGGTTAAAGATGAAAATTTAAAAGATGCATATATATCTTTTAATGATGAAAAAAGATTTGAATTAATTCCTTTTTATAAAGAGAACTTTTATATTTCACTTATTGCTTGGCCTGTTACTATAGAAGATTTCCAAAGGGTTAATTTAGTAGCTATTGATAAAGCACAAAATAAATCACTTACTAAAGTGCCATTGTATATAAGAAAATTAAGAGTAAAACATGATAATATTAAAATATCAGATAATTTTGTAAAAAATATTAGTGTTAATGTACTTGAAAAAAGTGGACTTGATGTGCCAAATGATATCAAAGAGATTTTTGTAAAAGAGAATAAAGTACTAAGAAAATTAAATTCAGATGTTGTTGAAGAGATTACAAAAAAATTTATGGATAAAGAGTTATTAAGTGATTTTTCAATTAAACCTTTTAAAAGATTAAGTGGTTCAAAAACAGTTGCAGGATTTGCAGATAGAAGACACTACTTTTATAATGGTGAAAAAATAGATGAAGCTTGGCATTTGGGTATGGATTGGGCTAGTGTTAAACATGCTCCAATTAAAACAACAAATGATGGAAAAGTTATATTTAATGATTATTTAGGAATATATGGAAATACTATTATTATTGATCATAAATTAGGACTTCAAACTCTTTATGCTCATACAAGTAAGTCAAATGTTACTGTTGGACAAAGAGTAAGTGCAAATAGTATTATTGCAAATACTGGAAGTACAGGAGCAGTATTTGGTGATCATCTTCACTTTGGTGTTTTAGTTCAAGGAATAGAAGTAAATCCACTTGAATGGATGGATAGAAACTGGATAAGAACAAGAATTACAGATGTACTAAACGAAGCTAAAAAGGTAATCAATAGCAAATGAGACAAAGAACAATAGCAAAAAGTGTAGAGATACTAGGAGTAGGGCTTCATAAAGGAGTTCCTGTAAAAATGAGATTAGAACCTTTAGATGAAAATATGGGAATAATCTTTTATAGAAGTGATGAGGGAGTTTCTATTCCTTTATCTATTGAAAATGTAGTTGATACAAAAATGGCAACTGTAATAGGAAAAGATGGAATTATTGTTTCTACTATTGAACATCTTTTATCTGCACTTTATGCTTATGGTATTGATAATATTAGAGTTGTTTTAGACAATGATGAAGTTCCTGTACTTGATGGTAGTTCATCTGGATATTGTATGCTAATTGATGAAGCAGGAATAAAAGAGCTAAACGCTTCAAAAAAAGTAATAAAAGTAAAAAAAGATGTTCAAGTTACAACAAGTGAGGGTAAAAGAGTTGCTTTAAAACCTTCAAATCATATAATTTATGATTTCTCTATTGATTTTGATCATCCAGCTATTGGTGAACAAAAATTTCATTTTGATTATTCAATTGATGAGTATAAAGAAAGTATTAGTAAAGCTAGAACTTTTGGTTTTTTACATGAAGTTCAATATTTAAGAAGTATTGGTTTAGCTCTTGGTGGAAGTATGGAAAATGCTATAGTTTTAGATAATACTAAAGTTTTAAATCCTGAGGGCTTAAGATATGATGATGAGTTTGTAAGACATAAAATACTTGATGCAGTAGGTGATATGGCACTACTTGGATATACTTTAGTTGGTGAGTATGATGCACATGCTGGAAGTCACTATTTAAATCATTTACTTACAAAAAAACTTCTTGAAAGTGAAGAAAATTATGAGATTATTGATTTAGAAGAAGCAGATGAAGAGTCAAAAGTATTTGAGATTGCATATGCAAGAGCTTAAGGAGTGTTGTTGATAGATATTTTTATAATAAGTATTTCAAATCCTTTATTAATAGGTGTTTATAAAGAGAATAATTTACTTGAAGAGATAAAAATTGAGGGTAAAACTTCAGATGTTTTACCTGTGATTATAAGTGAAGTATTAAAAAAACATGAAAATATATCAGGATTATATTTTGTTAATTCTCCTGGTTCTTATATGGCTATAAAAGTTGCTTATATCTTTTTAAAAACTTTAAGTATTGCTAAAGATATACCTTTGTATGCAAGTAATGGCTTTAATTTTAATAATAATTCACCAATAAAAGCTTTAGGTAAAAAGTACTTTATAAAAGAAAATGATACCATTAAAGTAGATTTTTTAGATAATGATACTAAAATACACGACTTTAAATTACCAAATAGTTTAAATAAAGAACTATTTAGTAAAAATACATTACCAATATACAATTTACCAGCTGTATAAAAACAAAGGAAGAGAAGTTGAGAGTAAGCGTGCCAGCTACAAGTGCAAATATGGGACCTGGGTTTGATACTTTAGGAATTGCTTTAAGAATGAAAAACCAAGTACTTATAAAACCATCTAAGTTTCATAGTGTGTCACTAAAAGGAGAGGGTTCAAATAACCCTGCATTAAAAGATAATAATATGTTTATCTCTATTTTTAATGATTTTTATCATAATTTATCAACAAAAAGAAGAAATTTTAGATTTGAATTTTTCAATGAAGTACCAATGTCAAGAGGACTTGGAAGTTCATCTGCTGTTATTGTAAGTGCTATTGCTTCTGCTTATGCTATTGAGGGAATTGAATTACCAAAGCCAAAACTTTTAAATTTAGCACTAGCTTATGAAAATCATCCTGATAATATTACTCCTGCTGTAATGGGTGGATTTAATGTTGCAACTGTTCAAGATAATGAAGTTAAATATATTAAAAAAGATATGCCAAAGTATTTAAAAGCTATAGTTGTAATACCAAATAGACCAATATCAACACATATGTCAAGAAAAACTTTGCCATATAAATACTCAAAAGATGATGCAGTTTTTAATTTATCTCATGCTTCACTTTTAACAGCAGCATTTATGACAGAAAATTGGGAAATGTTAAGAATGGCTTCACAAGATAAGTTTCATCAAAAATATAGAATGAAACAGATGCCAGAGCTTTTTGAAGTACAAAAAGCATCATTAAAAGCTGGTTCACTAATGAGTACATTATCAGGTTCAGGTTCAACTTTTTTCTCAATTTCACACGCAGATGATTGTAGAAAAATAGAAAAAGAGTTAAAAGCTAAATTTCCACATTTTAGAGTTTTTGTAAGCGATTTTGACAATTATGGCGTAAGAGTTGATAAGTAAAATTTCAAAATTAAGAAAAAGTTGGATATAATAATTGGCTGATTTAAAAAGACCTTTACGAATGTGTATAGTTTGTAGGGCAAGATTAGAAAAAAAAGAGCTATTAAGATTAAAGTGTGAATCTAAAAATCTTATAAAATATAACGGATTTGGTAGAAGTTTTTACATATGTAACTCATGTATTGATGAGTTCTTAAAACAAGAACTTAATAGCAAAAAAAATAGAAAAATAGAAAATGCACTATGTAAACAGTGCAAAAATAAAGATGAGTACTTAGTACAACTTAAGGAGATATTAACAGATGTCAGATAAAGTAAGAGTATATGAAATTGCAGATGAGGCAGGAGCTAGTAGTAATGAAGTTATTAGTAAAGCAAAAGATTTAGGAATAGAATTAAAATCACCTCAAAGTGCAGTATCATTTGAACAAGCAGAAGAGATTGCAAATTATATTATGACTGGAAAAAGTTCTAAAGTAAAAGCAAAACCAGCTGCAAAACCAAAGAAAATGGTCGCAAAAAAAGAGACAAAAGAAGAAATAACTACAAAACAAGAGCCTAAAGAAAATGCTTCTGAGAGTACTAAAAAAGAGACTACAAAATTAGAAGAAAACAAGCAAGAGCCTAAAAAAGAAGAAAAAATAGAAGAGAAAAAAGAAGAAGAAAAAACATCTGCAGAAGAAAAGAAACAGCCTGTTAATACTCAACGTGATGAAAAAACAAATAGAATCATACCTAAAAGAAGAGGTCTAAAAATTGTTAAGAAGAAGAAACCTATAGCTTCAAAACCATTGGATACTTCAAGCGAAGATGAAACAACTGCAAAAAAGAAAATGAAATCTTTAAGTGAAATTTTAGGTGGAAATAACGAAGATGACAACTCTTCAAATACAGTAAATACAACTGCTAATAAACCAAAAGTTAAAAAAGAGAAGAAAAAAACTCCTCCAAAAGCACATACTCATGGTAAAAAACTTGAATTAGATGCTTCAAGTGACTTTAGAGATAGTGATGATTCACTACTTGGTGATGAAGTTGTTTTACTTGATATGTCAGTTTCTGATAGCTCAAAACTTTTTGAAGATCAAAAAAAGCCAAATGCTAATAAAAATTCAAAACAAACAAGAAGTTCAAAACCAGCTGCTTTTGGAAATAGACCACAAGGTTTAAAAAGAAAGAAAAGAAAGAAAAGAATTAAAAGAACAGAAGAAGTAGCAGATGTAACTGAAGTTACAATACCAGAAGATATTAGAGTATATGAGTTTGCAGAAGCTTGTGGAAAATCACCAGCTGAAGTTATAACTGTGCTATTTGGTCTTGGTATGATGGTTACTAAAAATGACTTCTTAAAACAAGATGAGTTAGAAATACTTGGAGAAGAGTTTGGAATTGAAGTAACTGTAAAAGATGCTTTAGAAGATGCAAACTACGTTGATGATTATTTAGAAGAAGAAATTGATGAAACTAACTTTGTTACAAGACCTCCTGTAGTTACTATTATGGGTCATGTTGACCATGGTAAAACTTCTTTATTAGATAAAATTAGAAGCTCAAAAACAGCTTCAGGTGAAGCAGGTGGTATTACTCAACATATTACAGCTTATACAATTAAACAAAATGATCAAAAAATTACTTTTGTTGATACTCCAGGTCACGCAGCTTTCTCATCAATGAGAGCAAGAGGTGCTAGTGTTACTGATGTTATTATTATTGTTGTTGCAGCTGATGATGGTGTAAAACAACAAACAGAAGAAGTAATCTCTCATGCAAAAGCTGCAAATTGTCCAATTATTGTTGCAGTTAATAAAATGGATAAAGAGGGTGCTAATATTGATATGGTAAAAGCACAAATGGCTGAAAGAGAAATGACTCCCGTTGATTGGGGTGGAGATATAGAGTTTATCCCAGTTTCAGCTAAAACAGGTGATGGAATTGATGATTTATTAGAAAATATTCTTTTACAATCAGAGATTTTAGAACTTGCAGCTGATCCAAACGCAAAAGCAAAAGCAACAGTAGTTGAGTCTTCTTTAGAAAAAGGAAGAGGACCTGTTGCAACTGTAATTGTACAAAATGGTACACTAAAAGTTGGTGATAATATTGTTTGTGATACTACATATGGTAGAGTAAAAGCAATTACAAATGATTTAGGAAAACAAGTAAAAGAGCTTGGTCTTTCTGAAACAGGTAGAATCTTAGGACTTAATGATGTACCTGATACTGGTACATTTATGGTAGCTCAAGATAGTGATAAAGAAGCAAGAGATATTGCTACTACAAGAGCTGAACATGCAAGAGCAAAAGAGTTATCTAAATCAACTAAAGTTTCACTTGAAGAGATGAGTGGACTAATAGCTGAGGGGAAAATCAAACAACTTCCAGTTATTATCAAAACTGATGTTGGTGGTTCACTAGAAGCTATTAAAGGTAGTTTAGAGCAAATTCAAAATGAAGAAGTAAAAGTAAAAGTTATTCATGCAGGTGTTGGTGGAATCACTGAGTCTGATTTGATTTTAGCAAGTGCTAGTGAGGGTTGTATTGTCTTAGGATTTAATGTAAGACCTACAGGAAGTGTTAAAAGTAAAGCAAAAGCTGATGGAATAACAATCAATACTTATTCAATTATTTATGATTTAATTGATGATGTAAAAGATGCATTATCTGGTATGATGAGTGCAGTAATTAGAGAAGAAAATACTGGACAAGCAGAAGTTAGAGATACTTTTGTTGTACCAAAAGTTGGAACAGTTGCAGGTTGTTTAGTAACTGATGGTAAAGTAATCAGAGGTGGTCATGCAAGAATCATTAGAGATGGTGTTGTAACTTATACAGGTAAAATCTCAAGTCTAAAAAGATTTAAAGATGATGTTAAAGAAGTTTCAAATGGTTATGAGTGTGGTATTATGTTTGATAAATTTAATGATATTAAAGTTGGTGATTTCATTGAAACATTTATACAAATTGAAGAAAAAGTACACATAGACGACAAATAATCATGAAAAGCGTTAACCTACAAAGAACAGAGTCATTGCTAATGGAATTACTTCCTGAAGCATTG
Organism: Malaciobacter sp.; assembly: GCF_055140965.1. Next base: position 1,954 of record NZ_JBSRRO010000028.1, on the reverse strand, counting down.
GCTACTTTAAAAGATAGTAGAATCAATTCACTTGCAGTTACAGGTGTTGATTGTAAAAATGGTAAATATGATGCGACAGTTTATTATGATGGAACTGACTATTCAAAAGAAGAGCATAGGGTTATTAACTCATTGTTGAATAAAGCAAATGGACATATAAAATCTCATTGTTTAAACTCAACAGGATGGTATAAATGCCCTAATTTTAAATTTAAAGCTGATGATACTTTAGAACATAGTATGAAAATGGAAGCTTTATTTGAAAAAATAAAATCAAAAAAAGAGGATTAATCTTAAATGAGTTTAGAAGAATCTATAAAGATGACTGTTGAAAGTTGTGGTGTTGAACTTTATGATATCGTGACAGCTAAAGAGAATGATAATAATATTTATAGAATATACATAACATCTAAAGATAAAGTAACACTTGATAAATGTGCTGAAGTTTCAAGACTTATATCTCCTATACTTGATGTTGAAGAGCCTATGAATTCAAACTACAATCTAGAAGTTAGCTCACCAGGAATAGAAAGAAGACTAAAAAAGACTCAACACTTTAAAGGCTCAGTTGGTGAGAAAATTAAAGTAAAAGATATAGCAACAGAAGTTTACAAAGGTGAACTTTTAAGTGCTGATGATGAAAAAATTGTAATTAAAACTGAGTTTGGAAATGAAGAAATTTCATATGACTCTATTTTATCAGCATCTACATATTTTGAATGGTAATAGAGTAAAACTCTATTACTTTAACTACTAATTTACTACTTTTAATATATACTTAACAAAAACTTTTTTGGAATTTAAAATGAAAATAGACGATAAATTTTTTATGAAATTAGCAATAAATGAAGCTTGGAAATATCAGTTTTTGACATACCCAAATCCAGCAGTTGGGTGTGTTATTGTAAAAGGTGATAGTGAAATTTTAAGTATTGAAGCACATAAAGAAGCTGGAAAAGCTCATGCAGAAGTAAATGCACTAAAACAAGCGTTTTTAAAATACCATCCAAATGATGTGTTAAAAACATTAAGTAATAGTTTTGAAATACATGAGTATTTGATGAAACATCATAATAATTTTTTCAATGATTGTACAATATATGTTACTTTAGAACCTTGTAATCATGTTGGCAAAACACCATCTTGTGCGAACTTATTAAAACAATTAAAACCCAAAAGAGTTGTTATTGCACATAAAGATATGAATAATCAAGCAAAAGATGGTCAAAAAACCCTAGAAGAAGCCTCAATAGAGTGTGAAGTAGGCTGTATGAAAAAAGAAGTATATGATCTTTTATATCCTTTTTTAAAATGGAATAGTGGAACTTTTATTTTTTATAAAATGGCTCAAACATTAAATGGTACTATTGATGGTGGAAAAATCTCTTCAAATCAAACTTTAGCTTATGTTCATACATTAAGAGATAGAATTGATTTGCTTGTCATAGGTGGAAATACAGTAAGAACAGATAGACCAACACTTGATGCGAGATATGTAGTAGGAACAGCACCTGAGGTATTAATATACTCACAAAAAACTATTTTTGATACACAAATTCCTTTATTTAAAATACCAAATAGAAAAGTAACAATTAGTGATGATTTATTTAAGTTGTTAGATTATAAGTTTGTTATGATTGAAGGTGGATATACATTGCTTGAAAAATTAAAAGAAAAAATTGATTTTTTAATACTATTAGTAAGCCCAAAAATAAGAAATGGATTAAATGCACAAAATATGATTGATATGGATTTTGAGATTATTCATGAAAATTTTATTGGAAAAGAAAAAATCATATATTTACGAAGAAAAGTTAAATAAATTATATAAATTACACTCTGTTAAATAATTTTTTAACTTATTATTAGATAATATTTTCTATTACTTTAAAAAAGGCACTTTAATGTCAAAAATAATAGAAAATATCTCAAAAACACTACGAAAAGAAATAAC